>NZ_JASHCQ010000019.1:0-32787 GCF_047464035.1 Streptococcus mitis | reverse complement strand
GATTTCGGAACTTTGAAAACTTCAAAAAAAGGATTTTTATCTCTCTGAACATCAAAAAAGAAAGGACGAAATTTGTCCTTTCTCGAGCTTAGCTTTTCATCAACCCACTACAGTTGACAAAGAGCCTGTTTTCATCGATTCGTAAATCATCAAAAAAGAAGCCGACACATTTGTATCAGCTTCTTTTGTTTCGATTAACGCATGGTTACAAATTCTTCGGATGCAGTTGGGTGAATTGCCACAGTTGCATCAAAGTCTGCTTTGGTTGCTCCCATTTTGATAGCAACAGCAAATCCTTGAATCATTTCATCAACACCGTAGCCAATTCCATGAAGTCCGACAACTTTTTCTTCTGAACCAGCTGTGATCAATTTGAAACGTGTTTCTTGACGGTTGCAAGTGCAAGCAGAGTACATAGAAGTAAAGCTTGATTTGTAAACCTTGATTTTGTCTTGGCCGTATTCTTTAATAGCTTGCTCTTCTGTTAGCCCAACAGTTCCGATAGCAGGGTGTGAAAAGACAACGGTTGGAATAGTTGAGTAGTCCATTTTAGCAGTTGTTTTGCCGTTAAAGAGGCGTTCAGATAGGGTACGTCCAGCCTTGATTGCAACTGGAGTCAGTTCTTTCTCTCCTGTTACATCACCTAGAGCATAGATTCCCTCAACAACAGTATTTTGGTATTCATCTACTTGGATAAAGCCACGTTCGTTCAGAGTTACTCCAGCTTTTTCAAGTTGCAAGCCCTTAACGTTTGGACGGCGACCTGTTGCCCAGATAACTTGGCTAGCTGTGTGACTAGTACCATCTTCGAAATGAATGGTAATGCCTTCAGCAGTTTTTTCTAACTTGGCAGGGACTTTGTGAGTATGAAGTGGTAAGTTAGTTCTTTCCATTTCCTTGACCAAACCTTCAACGATGTAGGAATCAAAACCACGTAAAGGACGGTCGCGACGAACAAAGAGGTCTGTCTTGACACCAAAAGTGTGGAGTACGCCAGCCAATTCAACGGCAATATAACCAGCGCCTAGAATAGCAACTGACTCTGGCAATTCTTCCCAGGCAAATACATCATCAGAAGAGCCACCTAGCTCAGCACCAGGAATATTTGGAATACTTGGATGGGCACCAGTAGCAATCACGATATGTTTAGCACGAATCAGTTCACCATTTACGCTGACAGTATGAGAATCTACAAATTCAGCATGACCTTCAATCAAGTCTACACCGTTGCGTTTAAAACTGCCATCATAAGAAGAACGAGCGCGATCGATGTAAGCTTCACGATTGCGACGTAGGGTTGCAAAGTCAAAGTTAAGATCAGTAGTCTTAAAGCCGTAGTCTTCTCCAAATTG
This sequence comes from Streptococcus mitis, assembly GCF_047464035.1. Lineage (GTDB taxonomy): Bacteria > Bacillota > Bacilli > Lactobacillales > Streptococcaceae > Streptococcus > Streptococcus mitis_DX. The sequence continues at coordinate 31,435 of NZ_JASHCQ010000019.1, read as the reverse complement.
ATGGAAAGTCTCAGCAATTTGTGCCCCGTACCACATAATTTTTTTAGGAACGCAGCCGACATTGACGCAAGTTCCACCTAGTTTCTTTTCCTCAATAACAGCCGCTTTGGCTCCGTGTTCACCAGCACGGTTCATGGTAGCAATTCCTCCGCTACCTCCACCGATAGCAATGATATCGTATTCTCTCATTGAAAACTCCTTTATACTCTTTTAAATAGTAGAGTGTCATTTTTTGATAGTCATATTCTATCTTTTTTTTTATCTGATTGCAAAAATCTGCTACGTTTAAAAAAATTAAAGAAAAGGCTTGCAAAAAAGAAAAATAAGGTGTATTATATATCTAGTACAATAGCTAAACAAAAAATTCCGAACAATAATTAAATCCTGAAATGTCATTATTTCGTTCTGAAATGTTATTGTTTCAAATTGATAATTTTTGTATAATATTGTTAAGAACTTTAAATCAAAAAGGAGTTTCATTATGAAAAAGAATGGTAAAGCTAAAAAGTGGCAATTGTATGCAGCAATTGGTGCTGCAAGTGTAGTTGTATTGGGTGCTGGGGGCATTTTGCTCTTTAGACAACCTTCTCAGACTGCTGTAAAAGATGAGGCTACTCATCTTGTTGTTGCCAAGGAAGGAAGCGTCGCATCCTCTGTTTTATTATCAGGGACAGTAACGGCAAAAAATGAACAATATGTTTATTTTGATGCTAGTAAGGGAGATTTAGATGAAATCCTTGTTTCTGTGGGTGATAAGGTTAGTGAAGGACAGGCTTTAGTTAAGTACAGTAGTTCAGAAGCACAGGCGGCCTATGATTCAGCTAGTCGAGCAGTTGCTAAGGCAGATCGTCATATCAACGAACTCAACCAAGCGCGAAATGAAGCCGCTTCAGCTCCGACTCCACAGTTGCCAACACCAGCAGGAGGCGAAGGTGTAGCAGCCCAAACTCCAGCTCCAGTATCAGGAAATTCAGTGTCATCTATTGATGCACAATTAGGTGATGCTCGTGATGCTCGTGCAGATGCAGCAGCGCAATTAAGCAAGGCTCAAAGTCAGTTGGATGCAATGACGGTTCTCAGTACCTTAGAGGGAACTGTGGTCGAAGTCAACCGTAATGTTTCTAAATCTCCAACTGGAGCTAGTCAGGTGGTAGTTCATGTCGTTAGCAATGAAAACTTGCAAGTTAAGGGGGAACTATCTGAATATAATCTTGCCAACCTCTCTGTAGGACAAGAAGTAACCTTTACTTCTAAAGTTTACCAAGATAAGAGCTGGACTGGTAAGATTAGCTACATTTCTGACTACCCTAAAAACAATGGTGAAGCAGCAAGTGCAGCTACTGCCGCAGCAGGTGGTAATTCTGGTTCTAAATATCCATATACCATCGATGTTACAAGTGAAATCGGTGATTTGAAACAAGGATTCTCAGTAAGTGTTGAGGTCAAGAATAAGAGTAAAGCTATTTTGGTTCCTCTAACAAGTATTGTGACTGAAAATGATAAGAACTATGTCTGGGTGCTTGACGAGCAGAAAAAGGCCAAGAAAGTGGAAGTTGGTTTGGGCAATGCTGATGCAGACAACCAAGAAATCACTTCAGGTCTGACAAATGGAGTCAAGGTCATCAGTAACCCAACGTCTTCTCTAGAGGAAGGAAAAGAGGTGAAGGCTGATGAAGAAACTAATTAGTCTAAAAAATATCTGCAGAAGTTACCGTAATGGTGACCAAGAACTGCAGGTTCTCAAAAATATCAACCTAGAAGTGAATGAGGGTGAGTTTGTTGCCATCATGGGACCCTCTGGGTCTGGTAAGTCCACTCTAATGAATACGATTGGGATGTTGGATACACCAACCAGTGGAGAGTATTATCTTGAAGGCCAAGAAGTGGCGGGACTAGGTGAAAAACAACTAGCCAAGGTCCGTAACCAACAAATCGGATTTGTCTTTCAGCAGTTTTTTCTTCTATCTAAACTTAACGCTCTGCAAAACGTAGAATTGCCCTTGATTTACGCGGGAGTTTCGGCTTCAAAACGTCGCAAGTTAGCTGAGGAGTATTTAGACAAGGTTGAATTGACAGAACGTAGTCATCATTTGCCTTCGGAATTATCTGGTGGTCAAAAGCAACGTGTAGCTATCGCGCGTGCCTTGGTAAACAATCCTTCTATTATCCTAGCGGACGAACCGACAGGAGCCTTGGATACCAAAACAGGTAACCAAATCATGCAATTATTAGTTGAACTGAATAATGAAGGAAAAACCATTATCATGGTAACGCATGAGCCTGAAATCGCTGCTTATGCTAAACGCCAGATTGTCATTCGAGATGGAGTTATTTCATCTGATAGTGCTCAGTTAGAAAAGGAGGAAAACTAAGATGCAGAATCTGAAATTTGCCTTTTCATCTATCATGGCCCACAAGATGCGCTCTTTTCTTACTATGATAGGGATTATCATTGGTGTGTCATCGGTTGTTGTGATTATGGCTCTGGGAGATTCTATGTCTCGTCAGGTCAATAAAAATATGACCAAGTCACAGAAGAATATCCATGTCTTTTTCTCGCCTATCAAAAGCAAAGATGGTTCTTTTACCCAAAAGCAATCAGCATTGACAGTTTCTGGGAAAGAAGAGGAGGTTCCTGTTGAGCCACCAAAACCACAAGAATCCTGGGTCAGGGAGGCGGCTAAACTCAAAGGGGTGGACAGTTACTATGTAACCAACTCAACAAATACCACCCTGTCTTATAAAGATAAAAAAGTGGAGCGCGCTAGCTTGACAGGTGGGAATATTACCTACATGAAGGCAGTTGAAAATGAAATTGTTGCAGGAAGAAGTCTCATAGCTCAGGATTATAAAGATGTGGCCAGTGTCATTTTACTAGACCAAGAACTTGCTAATAGCCTGTTTGGATCTGCTCAAGAAGCTGTTAATCAGGTTATAGATGTTGGTGGCTTTAGCTATCGTGTCATTGGTGTCTATACCAGCGATGAGGCTAAGACTGCCAAGACTTTTGGTATTGGTGGACTTCCAATTACGACTAATATTTCTCTTGCCAACAACTTCAATATGGATGAGATTTCTGATATTGTCTTCCGGGTTAATGATACCAGTTTGACACCAACTGTGGGACCAGAATTAGCTAGAAAATTGACCGAGATTGCTGGTCTTCAGCAAGGGGAGTATCAGGTGTCAGATGCGACTGCAGCCTTCCAAGAAGTACAACAATTGTTCGGCTTTATAACTACGATTATTAGTGCCATTGCAGGAATTTCCCTTTTTGTTGGGGGGACTGGTGTTATGAACATCATGCTGGTTTCTGTGACAGAGCGTACTCGTGAGATTGGTCTCCGTAAGGCTTTGGGTGCGACACGTGCCAATATTTTAATCCAGTTTTTGATTGAATCCATGATTTTGACCTTGCTTGGTGGAGTTATTGGTCTAACCATTGCGACAGGCTTAACAGCTATAGCTGGTCTACTTTTGCAAGGATTGATAGCGGGTATAGAAGTGGGAGTATCAATCCCAGTTGCCCTATTTAGTCTTGCAGTTTCGGCTAGTGTTGGTATGATTTTTGGAGTCTTGCCAGCCAACAAGGCATCGAAACTTGATCCAATCGAAGCCCTTCGTTATGAATAGAATAAACAAGATGGACACTCGTCTATCTTGTTTTTATATAGATTTCCCTATCGAAAATTCTTAAAAATGTGATATAATGAAGTGTTAGAAAAACAGGTTTCATTAGCCTGGAAAGGAAATATTATGTCTGAAAAGAATTTTTATATTACAACGCCGATTTACTATCCATCTGGTAAACTTCATATCGGATCTGCCTACACAACCATCGCCTGTGATGTCTTAGCGCGTTACAAACGCCTGATGGGTTACGATGTTTTTTATCTTACAGGTCTTGATGAGCACGGTCAGAAAATCCAGCAGAAAGCAGAAGAAGCTGGCATCACACCTCAAGCTTATGTTGATGGGATGGCAGTTGGAGTTAAAGAACTCTGGCAATTACTCGATATCTCATACGATAAATTTATCCGTACAACTGATGACTACCATGAAAAAGTTGTCGCACAGGTCTTTGAGCGCTTGCTTGCTCAAGATGACATCTATTTGGGTGAATACTCTGGCTGGTATTCAGTCTCAGATGAGGAATTCTTTACAGAAAGCCAGCTTGCGGAAGTATTCCGTGACGAATCTGGAAATGTAACGGGCGGTATCGCACCATCAGGTCACGAGGTTGAATGGGTTTCAGAAGAGTCTTATTTCCTTCGCCTCAGCAAATACCAAGATCGTTTGGTAGAATTCTTTAAATCTCATCCTGAGTTTATCACCCCTGATGGTCGTCTTAATGAAATGCTGCGCAACTTTATCGAGCCAGGTTTAGAGGATTTGGCTGTTTCTCGTACAACCTTTACATGGGGTGTTCCAGTCCCATCAAATCCAAAACACGTTGTCTACGTTTGGATTGATGCCCTTCTTAACTATGCGACAGCTCTTGGCTACGGTCAAGACGAACATGGTAACTTTGACAAGTTCTGGAATGGCACAGTCTTCCACATGGTAGGAAAAGACATCCTTCGATTCCACTCAATCTACTGGCCAATCCTTCTTATGATGTTAGATATCAAATTGCCAGATCGTTTGATCGCTCACGGTTGGTTCGTCATGAAAGACGGCAAAATGTCTAAATCTAAAGGGAATGTCGTTTACCCTGAAATGTTGGTAGAACGTTATGGTCTAGATCCACTTCGTTACTACCTCATGCGTAGCCTTCCAGTTGGTTCAGACGGAACCTTTACTCCTGAAGACTACGTTGGCCGTATTAACTATGAATTGGCTAATGACCTTGGAAACCTCCTCAACCGTACGGTTTCTATGATTAATAAGTACTTTGACGGGCAAGTCCCTGCCTATGTAGAAGGTGTAACAGAGTTTGACCATGCTCTTGCTGACGTTGCAGAACAATCAATCGCTGACTACCACACCTACATGGAAGCAGTTGACTACCCACGTGCACTTGAAGCAGTCTGGACCCTTATCTCTCGTACTAACAAATACATAGACGAGACAGCTCCATGGGTATTGGCAAAGGATGAAGCACTACGCGATCAATTGGCAAGTGTTATGAGCCACTTGGCAGCCAGCCTTCGCGTCGTTGCTCACTTGATTGAGCCATTTATGATGGAAACCAGTCGTGCAGTTTTGACTCAACTTGGTTTAGCAGAAGTTGCTAGCCTTGAGAACTTGAAATTGGCTGATTTCCCTGCAGGTGTGACTGTAGTTGCTAAGGGAACACCAATCTTCCCACGTCTGGATATGGAAGAAGAAATCGCCTATATCAAGGAACAAATGGAAGGTAACAAACCAGCCGTCGAAAAAGAATGGAATCCAGACGAAGTTGAACTCAAACTAAACAAGGAAGAAATCAAGTTTGAAGACTTTGACAAGGTCGAAATCCGTGTCGCAGAAGTCAAAGAAGTGTCTAAAGTAGAAGGTTCAGATAAGTTGCTTCAATTCCGCTTGGATGCTGGTGATGGTGAAGATCGTCAAATCCTCTCAGGAATTGCAAAATTCTATCCAAACGAACAAGAATTGGTCGGCAAGAAAGTCCAAATCGTTGCTAACCTCAAACCTCGTAAAATGATGAAGAAATATGTCAGCCAAGGGATGATTCTCTCAGCTGATCATGATGGGAAATTAACCCTTCTCACAGTTGATCCAGCTGTACCGAATGGAAGTGTGATTGGGTAAAAGTATACAGGACTAGTTCATGCTAGTTCTGTTTTTTATTTAACTATTATGCTTTACAAACTAGTGTGAAAGTGGTATATTATAGATGAAGTCACTAGTAGGTATTACCAAATAGATTAGAAGGGAGAAGGGATGAAAGAAACTCAACTATTAAAAGGTGTTCTTGAAGGTTGTGTCTTGGATATGATTGGTCAAAAAGAGCGGTATGGTTATGAGTTGGTTCAGACTCTACGAGAGGCTGGATTTGACACTATAGTTCCAGGAACTATTTATCCTTTGTTGCAAAAGTTAGAAAAAAATCAATGGATAAGAGGCGACATGCGCCCGTCGCCAGATGGTCCAGATCGGAAGTATTTTTCGTTAACTAAAGAAGGAGAAGAGCGTGTCTCGGTCTTTTGGCAACAATGGGACGATTTGAGTCAAAAAGTAGAAGGAATTAAGAATGGAGGGTAAACCATGACGAAAATGAAGTATTATGAAGAAACAAGCGCTTTGTTGCATCAGTTTTCTGAGGACAATCAGCAGTATTTTGAGGAGCTGTGGGATAGTTTTAATCTTGCTGGATTTCTCTATGATGAGGACTATCTTAGAGAGCAGATTTATTTGATGATGTTAGATTTCTCAGAAGCAGAACGAGATGGCATGAGTGCAGAGGAGTATTTAGGTAAGAATCCTAAAAAATTAATGAAAGAGATGCTCAGGGAAGCACCTCGAAGTTCTATCAAGGAGTCCCTTTTGACGCCAATTCTTGTCCTAGCGGTATTACGTTATTATCAACTACTAAGTGATTTTTCTAAAGGTTCTCTCTTAACAGTCAATTTGCTTACGTTTTTAGGACAACTTCTTCTTTTTCTGATCGGATTTGGACTTGTGGCCACAATCTTACGTTGGAGGCTAGTCCAAGATTCTCCTAAAATGAAAATTGGCACTTATATTGTCGTTGGGATTATAGTTCTTCTAGTTGTTCTAGGATATGTAGGAATGGCAAGCTTCATACAAGAAGGATCCTTTTATCTTCCTGCTCCCTGGGATAGTTTCCTTGTCTTTACGCTTTCTCTAGTCATCAGTATTTGGAATTGGAAAGAAGCGATTTTTCGTCCCTTTGTCAGTATGATTGTTGCCCACCTTATTGTAGGTTCTCTGCTCCGGTACTATGAGTGGATGGGCATTTCAAATGTTTTTCTTACAAAGATTATTCCTTTAGCTGTTCTCATTATTGGTATCTTTGTCTTTTTCCGTGGGTTTAAAAAGATAACATGGAGTGAAGTATAGTCAAAAAGCCGTTGCAAAGCGGTTTTTTTGTTATAATGAAGGGAAGAATGTTAGAAATTAAAGGAGACAAATTTGATGAGATACATAACTATTGGTCAAGATGACAAAGAATTATCAGAAATTGTTCTCGGAATGATGAGAATAGAAGATAAGTCTGTAAAAGAAGTTGAAGAGCTTGTAGAAACAGCACTTTCTGTTGGAATCAATGCTTTCGACTTGGCTGATATATATGGTCGTGGTCGTTGTGAAGAACTGTTAGGTCTTGTCCTAAAAAATCGTCCAGATTTAAGAGAAGAGATGTGGATTCAGTCAAAATGTGGCATTCGCATTGAAGAATTTACCTATTTTGATTTTTCTAAGGACTATATTATAAAATCAGTTGACGGAATTCTGCAAAGATTGAAGATTGATCATCTAGATAGCTTGCTCCTTCATCGACCAGATGCTTTGATGGAATCTGACCAAGTAGCAGAAGCCTTTGATCTCCTTTATAAACAAGGTAAGGTTCGAAATTTTGGAGTTTCTAATCAAAATCCTATGATGATGGAGTTACTTAAAAAAGATGTCAAGCAGCCGTTAGCTGTTAATCAGCTACAATTGAGTGCGGCTTTTACTCCAGGATTCGAATCAGGTTTTCATGTTAATATGGAAGATAGTCAAGCAGCTATGCGAGATGGCAGCATTTTTGAATATTGCAAATTACACGATGTGGTCATTCAAGCATGGTCTGTCTTACAATTTGGGTATTTTAAAGGGAATTTTGTTGGAAATGAGAAATTTCAAGCTTTAAATCAAGTACTTGATCGTTTAGCTACTAAATATGGAGTAACCTCTTCAACTATTGCCATTTCTTGGATATTGCGTTATCCAGCAAAAATGCAGGCAGTCGTAGGTACAACAAATCCTAATCACTTGAGAGAAGTTAGCCAAGCGGCAAACTTTAGCTTAACAAGAAAAGAATGGTATGAAATTTATCTTGCAGCAGGGAATAATTTGCCGTAAGTAGAAGCAGATGTAAATAAATCACAGTCAAAAAACCGTTGTAAAGCGGTTTTTTTGTTATAATGAAGGGGAGAATTATTGATATTAAAGGAGAAAAACATGACATTTGAAGAGATCCTACCTGGGTTAAAGGATAAGAAAAAATATGTACGAACTGGTTGGGGAGGTGCTGAAAACTATGTCCAACTTTTTGACACTATCGAGCAAAATGGGGTTGCACTTGAAGTGACACCTTATTTCCTAATCAACGTTTCTGGGGAGGGAGAAGGTTTTTCCATGTGGAGTCCGACACCTTGTGATGTTTTGGCGACGGATTGGGTAGAAGTGCATGACTAGACGTGTATTGATTACGGGAGTAAGTTCAGGGATTGGCCTAGCTCAAGCTCGCCTCTTTTTAGAGAATGACTTTCAAGTTTATGGAGTTGACCAAGGTGAAAATCCACTCTTAGAGGGTGATTTTCACTTTTTACAGAGAGATTTGACCTTGGACTTGGAGCCTATTTTTGACTGGTGTCCTCAGGTGGATGTTTTGTGCAATACTGTGGGAGTGTTGGATGCTTATAAGCCACTTTTGGAACAGACAGCGCAGGAAATTCAAGAGATTTTTGAAATCAACTACGTTACTCCAGTAGAGTTGACTCGGTATTATTTGACCAAAATGTTGGAGAATAAAAAAGGATCCATTATCAATATGTGTTCCATTGCTTCAAATCTAGCAGGAGGTGGTGGTCACGCCTATACTTCATCTAAGCATGCTTTGGCTGGATTTACCAAGCAGTTGGCTCTAGACTATGCTGAAGCTGGAATTCAGGTCTTTGGAATTGCTCCAGGAGCAGTCAAGACGGGTATGACTGCTGCCGACTTTGAACCAGGTGGATTGGCTGACTGGGTGGCTAGTGAAACCCCAATCAAACGCTGGATTGAACCAGAGGAAGTGGCAGAAGTCAGTCTCTTTTTGGCCAGTGGAAAGGCATCTGCCATGCAGGGACAAATTCTGACAATAGATGGTGGCTGGTCTTTGAAGTAGGAGGATTTGGATGGATATTCAAGAGATCACAGAAGAAAATGCATCGCCATTAGTCTTGAAGGTTAAGTCTGAATTATTAGGATTTCCAGAACTGGACAAGACTTCTTACATGAATTGGAAGGTGAATGATGAGAAACCAACTTGCCCTTAGTGGAGAAAAAATTCTTGAAAAAGTTTACCCACAACTATTTCACCACATTGGAATGATTCGTGGGGAGTATTTGTCGAGAGAGATCAACCAAAACATCCTGTTACCAAGTTGTCAGGAATTTGTAAAAGATTATCTAAACACTATTTGCTTCTTGTACTCAGATGAAGAGGTATGGTATCGTTTTTCTGAGTTAACGAATACAGAAGCTAATTGTCTAAAGGGGACTAAAGAGTATTTTAATGAAAATCATCCCTTATTTGGATATAGAGGAACTAGGCGTTTGCTGGCGTCTCCGGATGAATTTCAGGCTGAAGCACATGTCCTTACAGAAGTTTATCAAAATAATCCCAATCTATCTATTATCTTTCCTTTTGTCAATGATGCTGAGCAGTTAAAGCAAGCTATCACAGTATTGCTTCAGCATGGTTTTACTGGGAAAATTGCCACGATGATTGAATTACCGTCAGCATATTTTGACTTGGACAGGATACTGGAAACTAGTATTTCAAAGATTATAGTTGGAATGAATGATTTGACTTCTTTTGTTTTTGCAACTGTGAGAAATAGTCAATGGCATGATATGGAAAGTCCAATTATGTTAGATATACTGAGACAGATGCAGTATAAGGCAAGGATGAAAAAGATTGACTTTGCTGTAGCGGGCTATCTGAATGATTCTTTCATACAAAAAATGAATCAGATGGGTATCAAATGCATTATCCACTACAGTTCTATTCCAGAGATTTTTAATTTAGAGATTGATCATCCAGACCATCTTAAACGTATAAAAGAAGTAAGTAAAAAATTACAAAGGAGCGCCCATGACACCGCAGGAAATGTGGAATGCATACAAGAAAATTAACCCCTCTATAGGAGATGAAATCGATGCTTGGTCTTTTGGAGTGGAACCAGACCTTTTAGCAGATTTGGTTTTAAGAGGCGAAAAGACTGCAACAGCATCAGCCTACGATCTCTATGCACTAGAAGACGAGTCTCTTCCTCAAGAAGGGACCTTTGATGTCATTTTAGATAGTCAAAATCAGGCTGTCTGTATTGTCGAAATTACAAAGGTTTCTGTCCAGCCCTTCAATCAAGTTTCTGCTCAACATGCCTTTAAGGAAGGAGAAGGTGACAAATCCCTAGCCTATTGGCGTCAGGTTCATGAGGATTGTTTCGCCGAGTGGCTGAGAGAAGCAGGACTGACTTTTACACCTGAAAGCAAGGTTGTTTTAGAAGAATTTCGCAAGGTCTACCCACTGTAGATTGCTAGAAGGAAGAAAGTTTTGGAAATCACCGTCCAATCCTTTTTTCTCCAGCAAAACATGATATAATAAGTTTGTTTGAAGAAGAGTAGCAGCTCTTAAACTTAGAATAGGAGAAAACTATGCAAGCAGTTGAACATTTTATTAAGCAATTTGTTCCTGAACATTATGATTTATTTTTAGACTTGAGTCGTGAGACCAAGACTTTTTCTGGGAAGGTAACCATTACTGGTCAAGCACAGAGTGACCGTATTTCCCTTCATCAAAAAGATTTGGAAATCATTTCTGTAGAAGTTGCAGGGGAAGCTCGCCCATTTACAGTTGACCATGAAAATGAAGCCCTTCATATCGAATTGGCTGAGGCTGGTCAAATTGACTTGGTTATTGCCTTTTCAGGAAAAATCACGGATAACATGACAGGTATTTATCCTTCATACTACACAGTTGATGGAGTCAAGAAAGAGGTCTTGTCTACTCAGTTCGAGAGCCATTTTGCGCGCGAAGCATTCCCATGTGTGGATGAGCCAGAAGCCAAAGCAACTTTTGATCTCTCTCTACGTTTTGACCAAGCAGAAGATGAATTGGCCTTGTCTAACATGCCAGAAATCGATGTTGAAAACCGTAAGGAAACAGGTATCTGGAAGTTTGAGACAACACCTCGCATGTCTTCTTACTTGTTAGCCTTTGTAGCAGGTGATTTGCAAGGTGTAACGGCTAAAACTAAAAACGGTACCCTCGTAGGTGTTTATTCAACCAAAGCCCACCCACTATCTAATCTTGATTTTTCACTGGACATCGCTGTTCGCTCTATCGAGTTTTACGAAGATTACTATGGAGTTAAGTACCCAATCCCTCAATCTCTCCACATCGCCCTTCCTGACTTCTCAGCTGGAGCTATGGAAAACTGGGGTCTTGTGACTTACCGTGAAGTTTACTTGGTTGTAGATGAGAACTCTACCTTTGCTAGCCGTCAACAAGTTGCTCTGGTTGTGGCACATGAATTGGCTCACCAATGGTTTGGTAACCTGGTAACTATGAAATGGTGGGATGATCTTTGGCTCAATGAAAGCTTTGCTAACATGATGGAGTACGTCTGTGTGGATGCTATTGAACCAAGCTGGAATATCTTTGAAGATTTCCAAACAGGTGGTGTTCCGTCTGCCTTGAAACGTGACGCGACTGATGGCGTACAGTCTGTTCACGTCGAAGTGAAACATCCAGATGAAATCAATACGCTCTTTGACGGGGCTATCGTCTATGCCAAAGGAAGCCGTCTCATGCACATGCTTCGTCGTTGGCTAGGAGATGATGATTTCGCTAAAGGTTTGCACGCTTACTTTGAAAAACATCAATACAGCAATACCATTGGTCGTGACCTTTGGGATGCTCTTGGTCAAGCGTCTGGACGTGATGTCGCAGCCTTCATGGATTCTTGGTTGGAACAACCTGGTTATCCAGTTCTCACTGTCAAAGTTGAAAATGATGTCTTGAAGATTTCACAAAAACAATTCTTCATCGGTGAGCACGAAGATAAGAACCGTCTCTGGGTTGTGCCACTAAACAGCAACTGGAAAGGCTTGCCTGATACACTTGAAACTGAAAGTATCGAAATTCCAGGCTACGCAGCTCTTCTTGCTGAAAACAAAACAGCACTTCGTCTCAACACTGAAAATACAGCCCACTACATTACCGACTATCAAGGAGATTTGTTGGATGCAGTTCTTGCTAACCTAGTTGAGCTTGATAACACAAGTAAACTGCAAATCGTCCAAGAACGTCGCTTGCTTGCTGAAGCAGGGCACATTTCTTATGCAGACTTGCTTCCAGTCCTTGATAAACTTGCTAAAGAAGAATCTTACCTTGTCGTTTCAGCTGTTTCTCAAGTAATTTCTGCTCTTGAGCGCTTTATCGATGAAGGAACAGAAGCTGAAACAGCCTTTAAAGCATTGGTAGCTAAATTGGCTCGTCACAACTATGACCGTCTTGGTTTTGAAGCTAAAGATGGTGAATCAGATGAGGATGAGTTGGTTCGTCAGTTGGCTGTTTCTATGATGATTCGCTCAAATGATGCAGAAGCTAGTCAAGTCGCTAGCCAAATCTTCGCGGCTCACAAGGAGAATCTTGCAGGACTTCCAGCAGCGATTCGCTCACAAGTTCTGATCAATGAGATGAAACATCATGAGACTAAAGACTTGTTAGCACTTTATCTTGATACTTATACTCACGCAACAGATGCTGTCTTTAAACGTCAGTTGGCAGCAGCTCTTGCATACAGTACAGATGCGGATAATATCCAAAACTTGATTACTTCTTGGAAGGACAAATTTGTGGTTAAACCACAGGACTTGTCTGCTTGGTACTTCCAGTTCTTAAGCCATCAGGCAACTCAGGAAACAGCATGGTCTTGGGCTCGTGAAAATTGGGCTTGGATTAAGGCAGCTCTTGGTGGAGATATGAGCTTTGATAGCTTTGTTATCCTTCCTGCTCACGTATTTAAGACTCAGCAACGCTTGGCAGAGTACAAGGAATTCTTTGAACCGCAACTTTCTGACCTTGCTCTTAGCCGTAATATCGGTATGGGAATCAAGGAAATTGCAGCTCGTGTTGACTTGATTAACCGTGAAAAAACTGCAGTGGAAGCAGTCGTTCTTCAATACGGAAACGCATAAATAAGCCTAAAATAAAAAGAAAACTCAGCTATCTCATGTAAAATGTAGAGAGTTGAGTTTTTTTTAAGGCAAATTTGGTATAATGGTTTTAATAAGGAGGAGTTTCTCATGATAAAAATCTTATTAGTTGAGGATGACCTAGGCCTGTCAAATTCAGTATTTGACTTTTTAGACGATTTTGCCGATGTCATGCAGGTATTTGATGGTGAAGAAGGTCTCTACGAAGCTGAAAGTGGCGTCTATGACTTGATTTTGCTCGATTTAATGTTACCTGAAAAAAATGGCTTTCAAGTCTTGAAAGAATTGCGTGAAAAAGGAATTACGACACCAGTTCTGATTATGACCGCCAAGGAAAGCTTGGATGACAAGGGACACGGATTTGAACTGGGAGCAGATGATTATCTGACTAAACCTTTCTACCTAGAAGAACTCAAAATGCGGATTCAAGCCCTTCTCAAACGTTCAGGTAAATTTAATGAAAACACCTTGACTTATGGAAATATTGTGGTTAATTTGTCAACCAATACCGTTAAGGTTGAAGATACTCCTGTCGAATTACTGGGGAAAGAGTTCGATTTACTGGTTTATTTCCTTCAAAATCAAAATGTTATTTTGCCTAAGACTCAGATTTTTGATCGTCTATGGGGATTTGATAGTGATACAACGATTTCAGTTGTCGAAGTCTATGTTTCAAAAGTCCGTAAGAAATTAAAAGGAACCACTTTTGCAGAGAATTTGCAAACCTTGCGCAGTGTTGGGTATATTTTAAAAGATGTTCAGTAAACTAAAAAAAACATGGTATGCGGATGACTTTAGTTATTTTATCCGTAACTTTGGTGTCTTCACTCTGATTTTTTCCACAATGACTCTGATTATTTTGCAGGTCATGCATTCGAGTCTCTATACTTCGGTGGATGATAAGCTTCATGGACTGAGTGAAAATCCTCAAGCAGTTATCCAGCTGGCAGTAAATAGGGCAACAGAAGAGATTAAAGATTTAGAGAATGCGGCTACAGATACTAGCAAGACTGAAGTAAAACCCAATGTCAGTTCCAATACCGAGGTTATTCTTTTTGATAAGAATTTTACCCAGCTTCTTTCTGGAAACCGATTTTTGGGATTGGATAAGATTAAGTTAGAGAAAAAAGAACTAGGACATATCTACCAGATTCAGGTTTTTAATAGCTATGGACAAGAAGAAATCTATCGCATGATTTTGATGGAAACCAATATCAGTTCGGTTTCAACCAATATCAAGTATGCAGCTGTCTTGATTAATACCAGTCAGTTGGAGCAAGCCAGTCAAAAGCATGAGCAATTGATTGTGATTGTGATGGCAAGTTTCTGGATTTTGTCTTTGCTTGCCAGTCTCTATCTAGCTAGAGTCAGTGTTCGTCCTCTGCTTGAGAGCATGCAGAAGCAACAGTCCTTTGTGGAAAATGCCAGTCATGAGTTACGAACTCCACTCGCAGTTTTGCAAAATCGCTTAGAGACCCTTTTCCGTAAGCCAGAAGCTACCATTATGGATGTGAGTGAAAGCATTGCATCGAGTTTGGAAGAAGTTCGAAACATGCGTTTTTTGACAACAAACTTGTTGAATTTAGCTCGTAGAGATGATGGGATTAAGCCTGAACTTGGAGAGGTTCCAACTAGCTTTTTCAATACGACTTTCACAAATTATGAGATGATTGCTTCAGAAAATGACCGTGTCTTCCGTTTTGAAAATCGTATCCATCGAACGATTGTCACAGATCAACTTCTTTTAAAACAACTGATGACCATCCTATTTGATAATGCCATCAAATATACTGAAGAGGATGGTGAAATAGATTTTGTGATTTCAGCGACCGATCGCAATCTGTATTTACTTGTTTCTGATAATGGAGTCGGTATCTCCGCAGAAGATAAGAAGAAAATTTTTGACCGCTTTTATCGAGTGGACAAGGCTAGAACGCGTCAAAAAGGTGGTTTTGGTTTAGGATTATCTCTGGCCAAGCAAATTGTAGATGCCTTAAAAGGAACCATTACTGTTAAAGATAATAAACCCAAGGGAACAATCTTTGAAGTGAAGATAGCTATCCATACACCATCTAAAAAGAAAAAATAAAAATATCGCTCCAGTTGGGGCGATATTTTGGATTTATCTTCTACGTTTTCGTTTGATAATAGATCGTTGAATTTTTAATACAAGTAAGCTGGATCCGATTGCTGCGACAAATGCAAGAGCAGTTGATAATTTTAATGCTAAAAAGATAAAACTAAAGATAGCAATACAGATACAAAAAACAGCGATATTAACAAAAAATAGGATTTCCTTGAGATTGGCATCAGATTGCGCTTCAGGTGTATAATCTTGATAGCGGGGAACCTGCTGGTTTAATTCTTCTTGATAGTCTACCTCATAGGATTGTAATTTTCTTACGGGCATTATTCTCTCCTTAACAGTACATAACTATTTTATCATTTTTTTAGCAGGGAATTATTACAGAAAGGTTACAAAAAGAATAAAGTCCCTTTTCATTTTTAAAGAATAGCTGATTTTTGAGAAATATGGTATAATTTTCCTTATGGAAAAGATTATCATTACAGCAACTGCTGAAAGTATTGAACAAGTTAAACAACTGCTCGAAGTTGGCGTAGATCGTATCTATGTCGGTGAGAAAGATTTTGGCCTTCGTCTGCCAACGACCTTTAGTTATGACCAATTGCGTGAAATCGCTGAGTTGGTTCATGAAGCTGGTAAGGAATTAATTGTTGCAGTCAATGCCCTTATGCACCAAGATATGATGGATCGTATTAAGCCTTTCCTTGATTTCTTGGAAGAAATCAAGACAGATTACATTACGATTGGGGATGCAGGTGTCTTTTACGTGGTCAATCGTGATGGCTATTCTTTCAAGACTATCTACGATGCTTCAACCATGGTAACTAGCAGTCGTCAGATTAACTTCTGGGGACAAAAAGCTGGCGCATCTGAGGCTGTTTTGGCGCGTGAAATTCCATCTGCTGAACTTTTCAAAATGCCAGAGATTTTGGAAATTCCTGCTGAAGTTTTGGTTTACGGAGCTAGCGTTATCCATCATTCTAAACGTCCGCTCTTGCAAAATTACTATAACTTTACGCACATCGATGATGAAAAGACGCGCAAGCGTGATCTCTTCTTGGCTGAGCCAAGTGACCCAGAGAGTCACTATTCCATTTTTGAAGATAATCATGGAACCCACATTTTTGCCAACAATGACCTTGATTTGATGACAAAATTGACAGAATTGGTAGAGCATGGTTTTACTCACTGGAAATTAGAAGGTCTCTATACACCTGGTCAGAACTTTGTTGAGATTGCAAAACTCTTTATCCAGGCACGTAGCTTGATTCAAGAGGGCAGCTTTAGCCATGACCAAGCTTTCTTGCTGGATGAGGAAGTACGCAAGTTACACCCTAAAAACCGTTTCCTTGACACAGGATTTTATGACTACGATCCTGACATGGTTAAATAAAGTAAATGGATAGTTGAGAGAAGGAAGATGCAAACATTTCTTCTCTCAATTTTTCTTATTCTCCAATATTTTCAAAAAATAAGTAGGCTAGGATGCTCTGTTTACTGGGATTTTTCAGAAAAGTGACCTTCTCGAGTTTGAAAATTATCCTATGTTTGCAGGTGCCAAATGGCCCTTTTTTTGGTATAATTTTTTATAATGAAAACGATTGGTAATCGCTATGTTGTGGTTGATTTAGAGGCAACTAGCACAGGTAGTAAGGCTAAAATTATCCAAGTGGGAATTGTAGTGATTGAGGACGGAAAAATCGTCGATCACTATACGACAGATGTCAATCCACATGAACCCTTAGATGCTCATATCAAAGAACTGACAGGATTGACAGACCAACGTCTGGCGCAAGCACCTGATTTTTCGCAAGTTACCAGAAAAATCTTTGACTTGGTGAAGGATGGGATTTTTGTAGCCCATAATGTTCAGTTTGATGCCAATCTCTTGGCGGAAAATTTATTTTTTGAAGGCTATGAACTAAGAAATCCTCGTGTTGACACGGTCGAATTGGCCCAGGTCTTTTTCCCTGAACTGGAAAAATATAGTTTGCCGATTTTGTGTCAGGAATTAGGAATTCCTTTAAAACACGCCCACACAGCCCTTTCAGATGCCCAAGCTACAGCGGAATTACTTCTTTTTTTACGAGAAAAGATGGCCCAACTTCCTAAAGGACTCTTGGAACGCTTGCTGGAAATGGCTGACGCCCTCTTATATGAGTCCTACCTGGTTATTGAAGAAATTTATCGCAGCCAATCTATCCTGAGTTCTCCAGACTTGGTCGAAGTTCAAGGACTGTATTTCAAGAAAACTGGAGCTCCCCTGGAGCCACGAAAACTATCTCAAGATTTTTCTAAGAATATTTCTCTGTTGAACCTTGAAGTGAGGGAGAATCAAGAAAATTTTGCTAAAGAGGTTGGCTTGCTATTGAAAGATGAGCCTGTCTCTCTGATTCAAGCGCCGACAGGGATTGGGAAAACCTATGGCTATCTCTTACCTGCTTTGTCCCAAGTGGAAAATCGTCAGATTGTCCTTAGTGTTCCGACAAAGATTCTTCAAAATCAAATTATGGAAGAAGAAGGTAAACGTCTCAAGGAAGTATTCCATACAGATATTCATTCTTTAAAGGGGCCTCAAAATTACCTGAAGTTGGATGCCTTTTATCGTTCCTTGCAGGAAAATGCTGAAAATCGCTTATTTAGACGCTTTAAAATGCAACTCTTGGTCTGGTTGACAGAGACAGAAACCGGGGATTTGGATGAAATTGGTCAACTCTACCGTTACCAACATTTTCTAAGAGATCTTCGTCATGATGGGAATTTATCGTCCAAGAGCTTATTTATGACGGAAGATTTCTGGAAACGTAGTCAAGAAAGAGCAGAGACTTGCAAGCTCTTAGTGACCAATCATGCCTATCTTGTAACCAGACTTGAAGATAATCCTGAATTTGTCAGCGACCGTTTATTGATTATTGATGAAGTTCAAAAAATTTTGTTGGCCCTAGAAAATCTGCTTCAACATACCTACGATATCCAGTCTATTATCGATTTGCTTGATAAGGCTTTACTGGAGGAGCAAAATAAGGTCCAGCAACGAATACTAGAAAGTATTCGCTTTGAGTGCCTTTACTTGATTGAACAATTTCAGTCTGGAAAATCTAGGAAAAATATCTTAGATTCTCTTGCCAATCTCCACCAGTATTTTTCAGAATTAGAAGTAGAAGGCTTTGAGGAGCTGGTTCGCTATTTTACAGCTGACAGAGATTACTGGCTTGAAGCAATTGAAACGAGTCAAAAGAAAATTCAAATTTCTTCTACGAAATCAGGACGTATTCTCCTATCTTCTTTAGTACCTAATTCATGTCAAGTCTTGGGAGTGTCGGCTACTCTTGAGATTAGTCAGAGAGTTTCTTTGGCAGACCTTTTGGGTTATCCTGAAGCTAAATTTGTCAAGGTTGAAGCTCATAAAAAACAGGATCAAGAAGTGGTCTTGGTCAAAGATTTTCCCCTGGTAACAGAAACATCCTTAGAAGTTTATGCTCAAGAGGTAGCTGATCTGCTGATGGATGTTCAAGATTTCCAGCAACCGATTTTAGTTCTCTTTACTGCTAAAGACATGCTTCTAGCAGTATCGGATTTACTTCCAGTTAGCCACTTGGCCCAGTATAAAAATGGGGATGTTCATCAGCTTAAGAAACGCTTTGAAAAAGGTGAACAACAAATCCTGCTAGGTGCAGCAAGTTTCTGGGAGGGAGTTGATTTTTCAAGTCATCCTTTTGTGATTCAAGTTGTACCAAGACTACCTTTCCAAAATCCTCAAGAACCCTTGACGAGAAAGATCAATCAGGAACTGAATCAGGAAGGGAAAAATGCCTTTTATGATTATCAATTGCCAATGGCCATTATTCGTTTAAAACAGGCTTTAGGAAGAAGTATGAGACGCGAACACCAACGTTCCTTAACTCTTATTTTGGATAGGAGAATTGTCGGAAAGCGATATGGCAAACAAATTGTGACTTCTCTAGCAAAAGAAGCGACCGTTAAAACCGTCTCTCGATCCGAAGTTGATGAGGCTGTTGATAAATTTTTAAATGAACTTTGATAAATAGTATTGTATGAAAGTATAAGGTTAGTGTATATGAAACGTTCTCTCGACTCTAGAGTCGATTATAGTTTGCTATTGCCAGTGTTTTTTCTACTGGTTATTGGCGTGGTGGCTATCTATATAGCTGTTAGTCATGATTATCCCAACAATATTTTGCCCATTTTAGGGCAGCAGGTCGCCTGGATTGCCTTGGGGCTTGTGATTGGTTTTATCGTCATGCTCTTTAATACAGAATTTCTTTGGAAAGTGACCCCCTTTCTGTATATTTTAGGCTTGGGACTTATGGTCTTACCTATCGTCTTTTATAATCCAAGCTTAGTTGCATCAACGGGTGCCAAAAACTGGGTATCGGTAAATGGTGTTACCTTGTTCCAGCCGTCAGAATTTATGAAGATATCCTATATCCTCATGTTGGCTCGTGTGATTGTCCAGTTTACCAAAAAACATAAGGAATGGAGACGCACAGTTCCGCTGGACTTCTTGTTGATTTTCTGGATGATTCTCTTTACTATTCCAGTCCTAGTTCTTTTGGCACTTCAAAGTGACTTAGGGACAGCTTTGGTTTTTGTAGCCATTTTCTCAGGAATCGTCTTGCTATCAGGAGTTTCTTGGAAAATTATTATCCCAGTATTTGTGACTGCTGTAACAGGAATTGCTGGTTTCTTAGCTATTTTTATCAGCAAGGACGGTCGGGCTTTTCTCCATCAACTGGGAATGCCGACCTACCAAATTAACCGTATTTTGGCTTGGCTCAATCCATTTGACTTTGCCCAAACAACCACTTACCAACAGGCTCAAGGACAGATTGCCATTGGAAGCGGTGGCTTATTTGGACAAGGGTTTAATGCTTCTAATCTGCTTATTCCAGTTCGAGAGTCGGATATGATTTTCACGGTTATCGCAGAAGATTTTGGCTTTATTGGCTCTGTTTTTGTTATCGCCCTTTATCTCATGCTGATTTACCGTATGTTGAAGATTACTCTTAGATCAAATAACCAGTTCTATACCTATATTTCCACAGGTTTGATTATGATGTTGCTCTTCCATATCTTTGAGAATATCGGTGCCGTGACAGGTTTGCTTCCTTTGACTGGGATTCCCTTACCTTTCATTTCTCAAGGGGGATCAGCTATTATCAGTAACTTGATTGGCGTTGGCTTGCTTTTATCGATGAGTTACCAGACAAATCTAGCTGAAGAAAAGAGCGGAAAAGTTCCATTCAAACGGAAAAAGGTTGTATTAAAACAAATCAAATAAGGAGAAAATCATGGTAAAAGTAGCAGTTATGTTAGCTCAAGGCTTTGAAGAAATTGAAGCTTTGACAGTTGTAGATGTCTTGCGTCGTGCAAATATTACTTGTGATATGGTTGGTTTTGAAGAGCAAGTGACTGGTTCGCATGCAATCCAAGTCAGAGCAGATCGTGTCTTTGAGGGTGATTTATCAGACTATGATATGGTTGTTCTTCCTGGCGGCATGCCTGGTTCTGCACATTTGCGCGATAATCAGGCCTTAATTCAAGAATTGCAAAGCTTCGAGCAAGAAGGGAAGAAACTGGCAGCTATTTGTGCGGCTCCAATCGCCCTCAATCAAGCAGGGCTATTGAAAAACAAGCAGTACACTTGTTATGACGGCATTCAAGAGCAAATCCTTGATGGTCAATACGTCAAGGAAACAGTAGTGGTAGATGGTCAATTGACAACTAGTCGAGGCCCCTCAACAGCCCTTGCCTTTGCCTACGAGTTGGTGGAGCAATTAGGAGGAGACGCAGAGACTTTACGAACAGGAATGCTCTATCGAGATGTCTTTGGTAAAAATCAGTAAAACGGGAGTCAAACTCTCGTTTTTTTGCTAAATTCCCAAACTAAGTTCCACCGCTAATCCAAGTGGAAGTTAGTCTGATAAAAATCGTAAAAACCAGTGGAATTCCATGTCAGGGTAAGTTCCACTGGTTTTAAACATGCTTGATTTTATAGATTTTGTAGCCGAAAGGAATCGAAAAAAGAGCGCACAAAATCCCCTCATCTGAAAGCGTTTCAGATTAAGTTCCGCTATGGTGGAAGTTAGTGTGAGACGTTTGAATGGGGTTGAAGATTAGTTTTTAGAACTTATGTTGGAGTAATTTAGACGACTGACAGACGTCTTCTGCAGGTATTTTAGAAATACCTAGAAGTTTAGGAATCTCTTCTCCGTAAGTAAAGGCAAAGAGTTCATAGGCTGACTTTCCATTCAAAGCAGCACGTTTGACACTGTTGACATGCGAACAAACGAGATTGATGTCCTCTTGAGTTAAGTTGTCAAAAGAAGTTTCCTTAGGTAGAATGTCGCGAATCAGCGTGTGATTTTTCTCAATTCTCCCTTTCTGGTCAGAGCGATTAGGGTCACAAAAGAAGAGTTTACTCTCTCCTCGCACATCCATTTCGATGTCATCAACCCTGGCAAACTCTCCACCATTATCTGTCAGGATGACAGGGAAGAGTTGGAAGAAATCTTTGTCCGCTTGGTGAAGAGTGTTCTTGATGTCATAGAGGTGTTTGGTAACCTCAAGGGTAGTTTTATTATCCAGAAGTCTAGCGAAGATAAAGTTACAGAAAGACAGGTTGAAGGTGAGTAGGACTTTACCTCCCATCCTGCCCATAACGGTGTCCATTTCCAGCCAAGAGTTCAGTTGCTTAAGAGCCAAATAATTTTGGAAATCCTCATAGGAACGGCCTTTTTTAGCTTCTTTAGGGATGGAAGGTAGCTTACTTTTCCGTCTTTCTTTGAATTTAACGGCTCTGGCTAGGTCAATAGGAGCGATAGATAGGTATCCTTTTCGGATGTGTCGATAGACGGTTGAGGAGCTGACATCAAGGTTGTGAGTTTTGAGGATATGATAGATGTGTTGGCCCTTTTTAACACCATCAGAAATGACTTTGTCCATGTCCCAGAAGGTCTTGGAATTGAGAGGAGTTCCTTCACGAGCTTCGATAAGAGTTTGTTCGTACTGTTTTTGAGCTTGCTTAGCGAGGTAGAAAATCTTCTTATAGCCACAATTTTGTCTTCTTTTAGGGCAGCCGTTACAGACAAAGGGAGCTTTGTCGAGTAGAGGGCAAGGAAGGTTATGGCATGTAGACTCTCGGATTTGTCTGTTTCGTTTGACTTCTTTAGAAACAGTAGTCGGGTCTTTTAGAATGGATTGTCCAATAGCTTTGAAGGTTTCACTGCGCTCTAAGCCTAATTGGATATCATTACGGTCTGAAAGGGTAAGGTGTTTATGTTTTGTCATAGTGAGCCTCATTTCTAACTCAAACGTCTCACACTTAATTCCACCATAAAAATCCGTTTTAGACTAATTTCCACTTTGGTCAGGCAAGTGGAAGTTACTTTGAGAAGTTACGCTCTCGTTTTTTTATGTGGAAAACTCAGGGAAATCATCGCTTTTTTAAGGAAAAAATGGTATAATGAAAGCTATGAAATATCACGATTATATCTGGGATTTAGGTGGAACTTTACTAGATAATTACGAAACTTCAACAGCTGCCTTTGTTGAAACATTGGCATTGTATGGCATCACACAAGACCATGACAGTGTCTATCAGGCTTTAAAGGTTTCTACTGATTTTGCGATTGAGACATTCGCTCCCAACTTAGAGAATTTTTTAGAAAAGTACAAGGAAAATGAAGCCAGAGAGCTTGAACACCCGATTTTGTTTGATGGAGTTTCTGATTTATTGAAAGATATCTCAAATCAAGGTGGCCGTCATTTTTTGGTCTCTCACCGAAATGATCAAGTCTTGGAAATTTTAGAAAAAACCTCTATAGCAGCTTATTTTACAGAAGTGGTGACTTCTAACTCAGGCTTTAAGAGAAAACCAGATCCTGAGTCCATGATTTATTTAAGAGAAAAGTATCAGATTACCTCTGGTCTTGTAATTGGTGATCGACCGATTGATATCGAAGCCGGGCAAGCTGCAGGACTAGCTACCCACTTGTTTACTAGTATCGTGAATTTAAGACAAGTATTAGACATGTAAGAAAAAGGAAAAAGATGACAGAAGAAATCAAAAATCTGCAGGCACAAGATTATGATGCCAGTCAAATTCAAGTTTTAGAGGGCTTAGAGGCTGTTCGTATGCGTCCAGGGATGTATATCGGATCGACCTCAAAAGAAGGTCTTCACCATCTAGTCTGGGAAATTGTTGATAACTCAATTGATGAGGCCTTGGCAGGATTTGCTAGCCATATTCAAGTCTTTATTGAGCCAGATGATTCGATTACAGTTGTTGATGATGGACGTGGTATTCCAGTCGATATTCAGGAAAAAACAGGTCGACCTGCCGTTGAGACTGTCTTTACTGTTCTTCACGCTGGAGGAAAGTTTGGCGGTGGCGGATATAAGGTCTCAGGTGGTCTTCACGGAGTGGGGTCCTCAGTTGTTAACGCCCTTTCAACTCAATTAGACGTTCATGTCCACAAAAATGGTAAAATTCATTACCAAGAATACCGTCGTGGTCATGTTGTCGCAGACCTTGAGGTGGTTGGAGATACGGATAAAACGGGAACAACAGTTCATTTTACACCGGATCCAGAAATTTTCACTGAAACAACAACATTTGACTTCGATAAATTAAATAAACGGATTCAAGAGTTGGCCTTTCTAAATCGTGGTCTTCAAATCTCCATCACAGATAAGCGTGAGGGGTTAGAACAAACTAAGCATTACCACTATGAAGGTGGGATTGCTAGTTACGTTGAATATATCAACGAGAACAAGGATGTCATCTTTGATACACCAATCTACACAGATGGTGAGATGGATGATATCACAGTTGAAGTAGCCATGCAGTACACAACGGGTTACCATGAAAATGTCATGAGTTTCGCCAATAATATTCATACCCATGAAGGTGGAACGCATGAACAAGGTTTCCGTACCGCCTTGACACGTGTTATCAATGATTATGCTCGTAAGAATAAGTTACTAAAAGACAATGAAGACAACCTGACAGGGGAAGATGTTCGCGAAGGATTAACTGCAGTTATCTCAGTTAAACACCCAAATCCACAGTTTGAAGGACAAACTAAGACAAAACTGGGAAACAGCGAAGTAGTCAAGATTACCAATCGCCTCTTCAGTGATGCCTTCTCCGATTTCCTCATGGAAAATCCTCAAATTGCCAAACGTATCGTGGAAAAAGGGATTTTAGCTGCTAAGGCTCGTGTGGCTGCCAAGCGTGCGCGTGAAGTCACTCGTAAAAAATCTGGTTTGGAAATTTCCAACCTTCCAGGGAAACTAGCAGACTGTTCTTCTAACAATCCTGCTGAAACAGAACTCTTCATCGTCGAAGGAGACTCAGCGGGTGGATCAGCCAAATCGGGTCGTAACCGTGAATTTCAGGCAATTCTTCCAATCCGCGGTAAGATTTTGAACGTTGAAAAGGCAAGTATGGATAAAATTCTAGCCAACGAAGAAATTCGTAGTCTTTTCACAGCGATGGGAACAGGATTTGGAGCAGAATTTGATGTTTCGAAAGCCCGTTACCAAAAACTCGTTTTGATGACCGATGCCGATGTCGATGGAGCCCACATTCGTACCCTTCTTTTGACCTTGATTTATCGTTATATGAAACCAATCCTAGAAGCTGGTTATGTTTATATTGCCCAACCACCAATCTATGGTGTCAAGGTTGGAAGCGAGATTAAAGAATACATCCAGCCAGGTGCAGATCAAGAAATCAAACTCCAAGAGGCCTTGGCCCGCCACAGTGAAGGACGTGCCAAACCAACCATTCAGCGTTATAAAGGTCTGGGTGAAATGGATGACCACCAATTGTGGGAAACAACCATGGATCCAGAGCATCGCTTGATGGCCAGAGTTTCTGTGGATGATGCTGCAGAAGCAGATAAAATCTTTGATATGTTGATGGGGGATAGAGTAGAGCCTCGTCGTGAGTTTATCGAAGAAAATGCTGTCTATAGTACACTTGATGTCTAAAAAATCGGGAGAAGTAGTTCCCTTGGTCTAAAAAATATGATATAATCATTACGATTGTTTCAAGTAAAAAAGGAGTTTAATATGTCTGCTAGTCTAGTAATTTATTTGATAATTGCAGTTGCAGTTTTATTGGTCATTGCTTATGCTATCGCAATCTATGTAAGGAAGCGCAATGAAAGTAAACTAGCAATTTTAGAAGATAAAAAAGAAGAACTGTACAATCTTCCAGTTAATGATGAAGTTGAAGCTGTAAAAAATATGCACTTGATTGGACAAAGTCAGGTGACTTTCCGTGAATGGAACCAAAAATGGGTTGACCTATCTCTTAACTCTTTTGCAGATATCGAAAATAATCTTTTCGAGGCAGAAGGTTATAACAACTCATTCCGTTTTTTCAAAGCTAGTCATCAAATTGACCAAATCGAGAGCCAAATTACCTTGATTGAAGAAGATATTGCGGCAATTCGCAATGCCTTGGCAGATTTGGAGAAACAAGAGTCTAAAAATAGTGGACGTGTTCTTCATACCTTGGACTTGTTTGAAGAGTTGCAACACCGAGTTGCTGATCATTCTGAAGAATATGGCCAAGGTTTATCTGAAATTGAAAAACAATTGGAAAATATCCAATCAGAGTTTTCTCAGTTTGTAACTTTAAATTCGTCAGGTGACCCAGTAGAAGCTGCTGTGATTTTGGATAATGCTGAAAATCATATCTTGGCTTTGACACATATTGTTGATCGTATACCAGCAATTGTAGCAACATTATCTAAAGACCTACCTGATCAACTGGAAGATTTAGAAGATGGCTACCGTAAGCTTTTAGATGCTAATTATCATTTTTCTGAGACAGATATTGAAGCGCGTTTCCAACTGCTTTATGAAGCTCTCAAGAAAAATCATGAGAATATTGCGAAACTAGAATTGGATAATGCAGAGTACGAAAATACTCAAATCCAAGAAGAGATTAATGCACTTTATGATATCTTTACACGAGAAATCGCTGCTCAAAAAGTAGTAGAAGGCTTAGTTACAACCCTTCCTACATATTTGAAACACATGAAAGATAGTAATGCTGTTTTAGTGGAAGATATTCAACGATTGAGTAACAATTACCTACTATCTGAAACGGATGTTAGTCATGTTCATAGATTACAAGCTGAGTTAGAATCTTTAGAAGAATCTGTATTGGAATTAACTTCTGAACAAGAGGAATATTCTGAGCCTTATTCATTGCTTGAAGATCGTTTGGAAAACTTACAAGCGACTTTGAAGGAAATTGAAGATGAACAAGTTGCGGTTAGTCAACGTCTTGCTCAGATTGAAAAAGATGATATTAATGCTCGCCAGAAGGCAAATGTTTATGTTAATCGTCTTCACACAATTAAGAGATATATGGAAAAACGCAATCTTCCAGGTATTCCTCAGAGTTTCTTACAGTTGTTCTTCACAGCAAGTAATCATACAGAGGAGTTGATGGCTGAACTTGAAGAAGCCCAGGTCAATATCGAAGCTGTGAACCGTATGCTTGAAATTACGACAAATGATATGGAAGAACTTGAAGAAGAAACCTATAATATTGTTCAATATGCAACGTTGACAGAACAATTACTACAGTATTCAAACCGTTATCGCTCATTTGATGAACGAATTCAAGAAGCCTTTAATGAATCATTAGAAATTTTTGAAAAAGAATTTGATTACCATGCTTCATTTGATAAGATTTCGCAAGCTTTGGAAGTTGCAGAACCTGGTGTAACCAACCGTTTTGTCACTTCATATGAAAAAACACGTGAAACAATTCGTTTCTAATATAATAAAAAGATTTGGTTCTGTGAGAAGCAGAACCAAATCTTTTTTATTTATTCATTGTTTTTAAAAAAGCCCAGTTACCAATTGATCTTGAACCGTATTCCAGATCCATAAAGTTTAGTACTATATAATTGTTTTTTTCGTAGAATGAGGTATTTCTAGCTGTACTAGTTATGAGGCCCAAGCGCTTACAGCCTTTTGATTTGACATAGGGTTCAATTCCTTGTTTCAAAAATGTACTGCCTATTCCTAGCCCTTTATTTGATACATTGACAGCTAAGGCCATCAAATACCAATCAAACTCTCCAGATTCTTCTAAATGCTTTTTGGAACGTTTTACAAAGTCAAAGTATTTAAGGAGATTTTGTGGTCGAATGTAGCGAAAAATGTTTGTTCCACCATTTCGTAGATAGGATAGTATACAGAAATCCTTTTGTTGCAAAAGGGCAACTGCTAGTAATTCTCCATCTTGTTCCGCAACTAAACAGTTTCCCTTCTTAATATAGACTCTAGTAAGCAGAATTTGCAACGTTTCTACAAAAGCAGGATAGGAGTCAGGTTTCTTCAAATCATCAGTTATAATCGTTAAAAAGGGATAGTCAAGAAAGGAATTGGCTAATAATTTTCCAATTTTTTCGTATTCTTCAAGTCTTGCCTCTCGATATATCATGTCTCCCATGCTTGTCTCCTTTGTTAGCCATAAAACCATGAATGATAGGATTTCAAGATAAAAAAATGGAGATGATTTAAAAAGCAAGTTAGAACCCAACTCTGTGCTATAAGGTTCAATAGCTTTCAAATCTCTCCAAGATTTTATTTGGTCGGAATTGAAATTCCAATTAATTTCTCTGAGTAGAGTGTCTTGATATTGGCTTCATCAATAGAGTCCTTATTAATTTTACGTCTCAAGAAAAAGTCTTGAATGGCTTCAATTTCAGACTCGCGAATAGCGCGGTGTTTGTTTGAGATGAGGATTTCATAGTGAAGCGGAGCTTGGGTAAAAATAACATCTGTATTCCCTGCAGAATAGACCTCAACAAGGGTTGCATCGGTACTTTCTAGCTGGCTTTTAACAAGTTGCGAGTGTGAGTTTGTCGTATTGATTAGCTTCATAACATTTCCTCCGATTTTCTAATTCTATTATAGCACTTTTTGAATAAAGTGGCTGGATTTAGTCAATCTTATGCTGTTTTTTCCATGATTGGATTGCCCATTTATGGCTACCACGTTTGAGATTTTCAATAGCTTCATCAATAGGGAACCAGGCAATATGATTAAAGTCTTCTAGTGGCTTTTGCACTTCTTTGAAAGAAGTTGCTTCATAGAGGTAGGCAGGATTGTAGTAGTAGGTGTCACGATGACGAGAGTAGAAATATTCGTCAGCTTGTCCGTAATAGGCACCAATTTCAGCTGTGAAGCCAAGCTCTTCAATCAATTCACGTTTTAGGGCTTCCTGATGGTTCTCACCAGCTTCAATTTCGCCACCTGGTAGGAACCAAGCGCCATTGGGTGCTTGAACAAGAACAATTTGTTTTTGTTCAGCATCAGGTATAACTGCATATACGCCATAGCGTGAAACATAGTCTGTATTCGCTTTTTTTTCTCCGAAAGTTGGGTTTGCCATTGCATTTTCCTCATTATCTATTATCTTTATTATTATCTTAATGGACAAAGGCCTAGCTGTCAAGAATTTATAGTTATTTTAGTAAAAAGGAGCAGAAAATTTTCATTTTCTACTCCTTTTCTATAGGATTTATACTTCTTTTTCAGAAGTCTTTACTTCAGCTTTTTTGGCAGATTTGATTTGAATGTTACCCTTGCTGGTCATCACTGCCTTGAGGTCTTTTTCGCTTGGATTTTCAAGGTAGTAGTCAGTGATTGCGTCCTCAATATAGTCTTGAATAGTACGACGAAGTGGGCGTGCTCCCATTTTTGGATCATAACCAAGGTCAACCAATTTTTCCTTGACCTTGTCGGTTACATCCAAATGAATGTTGTTGCTAGAAAGACGTTTGTTAACATCTGCAAGCATAAGCTCGACAATCTGAAGGAGGTTATCTTTGCTGAGAGCCTTAAATTCGATAATACCATCAAAACGGTTCATAAACTCTGGGCTAAAGAAGTTACCGAGTTCACCAAGAACAGAGTTGGTACGTCCTTCTCTAGCAGCACCAAATCCAACGCTAGCTTCTGCCTTACCTGTACCTGCATTTGAAGTCATGATGATGATGGCGTCCTTGAAGCTAACGGTACGTCCTTGTCCATCTGTTAAACGACCATCGTCCAAGACCTGGAGGAACATATGCATGACATCTGGATGGGCTTTCTCTACTTCATCCAAGAGAATAAGAGAGTAGGGATTGCGGCGGACTTTTTCAGTTAATTGCCCAGCCTCGTCATAGCCGACATAACCTGGAGGGGCACCGACTAATTTCGCCACACTGTGTTTTTCCATATATTCACTCATATCAAAGCGAATCATGCTGTCAGCAGAACCAAAGAGTTCGATAGCTAATTGTTTGGAAAGTTCTGTCTTACCGACTCCAGTTGGCCCAACGAAAAGGAAACTTCCGATTGGGCGGTTAGGGGTACCGAGACCGACACGATTACGGCGAATAGCCTTGGCAATCTTATCGACAGCATCATCTTGTCCAATAACATGAGACTTGAGGTCTTCGGCTAGATGGATGAGTTGAGATTGTTCTTTCTCTTTTAAATCACCAACAGGAATATTGGTTTTCTGCTCGATAATGTGCTCAATGGTTTTCTCACTAATGATAGGAGTATCTTGGTCTGTGACCTTTTTCTTTTGCATTTCCTTATACTTGGCAATCTGGTCACGGAAGTAGGCGGCCTTCTCAAAATCTTCTTCTCGTGTAGCTTGAGATTTAAGATTTTCAGCCTCAATCAAGCGCTGATCGATTACTTTAGGATCCACAAAATTCAAGGTCAAGTTCATCTTAGAACCAGCTTCATCTAGGAGGTCAATGGCCTTGTCAGGCAAGAAGCGATCTTGGATGTAGCGATTGGACAGAGTTGCAGCTGCTTCAATTGCAGCATCGGTATACTGAACGTGGTGGTAGTCTTCGTATTTCTTTTGAATGCCTTTGAGGATAGTAATTGTTTCCTCCACTGTTGGTTCATCCACTTTAACAGGTTGCATACGACGCTCTAGGGCTGCATCTTTTTCAATGATACGGTATTCATTGAGGGTAGTAGCACCGACCAATTGCAGCTCTCCACGAGCAAGGGCGGGCTTGAGGATATTTCCTGCATCCATATTGCCATCGCCCGCAGAACCAGCACCGACAATTTCATGGATTTCATCGATAAAGAGGATGATGTCCTCACGTTTGCGAATTTCTTCCATGAGTTTTTGCATGCGTTCTTCAAATTGTCCACGGATACCCGTTCCTTGAACTAAGCTAACCACATCCAGACGGATGACTTGTTTTCCTTGTAGTTTATGGGGAACATCTCCATCAACTATTTTCTGAGCTAGACCTTCGACAACGGCAGTTTTTCCGACACCTGGTTCACCGATAAGAACAGGATTATTCTTGGTTCTGCGATTGAGAATTTCTATGACACGGATAATCTCATCGTCGCGCCCAATAACGGGGTCAATATCTCCACGACGGGCAATTTCAGTTACGTTGATACCAAATTCTTCCAGTAGGCCTTTTTCTTGGCTTGGTGGAGGAGTTTGAGCAGGTCCACGATTTTGGGAACCATAACCGCCATTTCCACCGTAACCTCCACCTGATTGGGTTGGGGGAGTCGGAGGAGTATTGTTAGAAGGCCTGAAATTGTTTAGGTCATTGAAGAAATCACCAAAGGGATCAAAGTCACGATTGTTCAGATCCGTAATACCTTTAAAGAGGCTATTGTTAGGATCTGTCTTGATAATCTTATAGCAGTTTTGACAGAGGTCAATTTGTTTTTGCTTTCCATTGAGATTGGTATAAAGATGAATCGTTGAGTCATTGATTTTACAGTTTTGACAAAGCATACATCTACCTCATTTCTTTATTTAGCCTGACCTGTTTAATGGTCAAAAATAGTCAAATTTCTATACTCTCATTATAACAGGATTGGGGTGTAAAGCAAGTAAAAAGATTGCAGCTTTGAGAAGTTGTTACAATGAAGAACTTTGTGGATTTGGACTATAAAAAAATCCTATTTGTGAGACAAAAAGGATTTTGGTTAGACATGCAGGGTGTAATCCCAGCTTGTTTTGTATTATGTGACTATTAGTCCGTCTCGCTCCGTTAGGTGCGAGACAAAACAACCACCCGCTATGCGGGTGCGCGTCGAAGGTTATACCAAAAAAACTCCGAACGCGATACAATAAAGGTGTTCAAG
>NZ_JASHCQ010000018.1:0-33279 GCF_047464035.1 Streptococcus mitis | reverse complement strand
ATGAAATCAAGCATTAGTAAAACCAGTGGAACTTACCCTGACACGGATTTCCACTGGTTTTTAGGATTTTTATCAGACTAACTTCCACTTCTACTAGCGGTGGAACTTAGTTTGCGAATTTACCAATCTTCACCAACTCCCTATTTTTCTACTTATCTAAGCCTAATTCTGCCAAGATTTGACGTTTGTAGGCAATCTTTTGGACTTCCTTGTCCTCGTCTTCAGACCAATCTAGTTTAATTTCTGAAACAATCTGCCCAGGGCGATTTTTCAAGATATAGATGCGGTCGCTGAGACTGAGAGCCTCCTCGATACTATGCGTGATGATCAGGGTCGTTAGCTGCAACTGCTTGTGAATCTCAAGGTACCAAGCGTGGAGTTCCATCTTGGTCATCTCATCCAAGGCGCTAAAGGCCTCATCCAAGAGAAAGAGCTTGTGCCCAAAAAGATAGGTACGAAGCAAGGCCACACGCTGACGCATCCCCCCACTGAGTTCATGAGGGTATTTATCTCTTACAGCTGTCAACTGGAAGGTCGCAAGAATTTCATCTGCGCGAGCAATAGCTTCTGCCTTATCCACCTTTTGAATCAAGAGGGGCAGAATGATATTACCAAGCACCGTCTTGTGCTCCAAGAGCAGATCCTTTTGCAACATATAACTCACGCGCCCCTTGGGATTTTCTTCACCATCAAGGACAATTCTCCCTGACTGAACTTCTAAAATCCCAGCGATGAGATTAAAGAGGGTGGTCTTCCCTACACCACTTGGGCCCAGAATGGAAACCACTTCACCTGAAGTCACCTGCAGGTTAATGTCCTCTAAAATCCTATCTTGACCATAGGCATAACTGACGTGTTCTAGTCTAATTTCTGTCATTATTTCACAAATTCGTTGGTGAAGCCTTTGTCTGTCAAATCTTCTTTGAGGATACCATTTTCTTTGTCCCATTTGTAGAAGGCATTCCAGCGAGCTGCGTCAAATTGACCCCATTTTTCCTTGTCGCTTGCGTATTCTTTTGACAAGTATTTTTGAGATTCGATGACAAAGTCACGTTTTTCCTTTAGTTCAGGTGCATTTTTGATGAGGATATCAGCTGCTTCCTCTGGATGCTCCATAGCATATTGGTAGCCTTTTTTGATGGCTTGGATAACTTTGCGAGCTTCTTCTTTGTTGTCTTTGAGGTAGTCGTTGTTGGCGATGATAACTGGTGAGTAGTAGTCAAATTCTTTAACGTAGTCTTTCAAGTACATAAAGTTAGCATCTACACCTTGAGATTTTGCAAGAATTCCATCCCATCCATAGTAGATCCAAGCAGTGTCAAAGACACCATTAGCGATTGGTGTGATAGAGTTTGAGTCATTATTTGGTACTTTTTCTACCTTCTCAAAGTCTCCACCTTGTGATTCTACCAAGGTTTTCAACATAGCAAGTTCCGTTGGGTCATTCCATGTCCCGTATTTCTTACCAACCAAGTCTTTTGGACTAGCTACATTGTCAGATTTACGAGAGATGATTCCTGATGTATTGTGCTCTACGATAGCTGCGACGGCAGTAATTCCTGCTCCTTTTTCCAATTTTTTAGCCATGTAGTCTTGGAAATACACTGCAAATGGTGCCTTTCCGTTGATAACCAAGTCAGAAGAACTTTCTTCTGGTGGCAATTTCAAATCAACATCCACTCCAGCTTCCTTGAAGTAGCCTTTTTCCTTAGCCACATAAAGCCCTGTGTGGTTGGTATTTGGTGTCCAGTCTAGGATAAAGTCGATTTTCTTGAGTTCTGCCTCTTTGTTGTCCTTAGAAGCAGTTCCTTGACCACAGGCCACAAGCACAACAGCTACAAGAGCTGTCACAAGCGTTAAAAACACTTTCCATGTTTTCTTCATTTCAATTTCCTCTTTTCTTTTCCAGAAACATCCTTTTTCTTATGAACGTTTCCATTTAATAACATATTTTTCACTAATATCGACTAATTTCATACCGAGAAGACTGATAATCGATACCAGAATAATAATAGCAAACATGGTATCATACTGAAACAGTTTCTTGGACTGAATCATATAAACACCAAGACCCTCAAAGCCTCCCAACCACTCAGATACCACTGTTGTGATAAATGCGTAGGAGACACTGACCCTCAGACCTGCATAAAAATAAGGCAGACTGACTGGAATTTTAAAATGCCAAAGAATTTGCCAAGGTTTGGCCCGCATCAGACTAAACAAGGTCAACATATCCTTGTCACAATGCCTAAAACCGTCCAAAATGCTGACGATGATAGGAAAGGTTGTCGTCAGGATAATTAAGACAATCTTGGGCAAAATCCCATAACCTAGCCACAAGACCAGAATAGGGGCTATGGCAATAGTCGGAATGGTCTGAACAACCACCATCATAGGGTAAATCAGGTCATTAAGCCAAGTCAAACTGTCCATAAGCACAGCCATGAGACAGGCAATCAATACTCCCAGAACCAGCCCCAGTAAAGCCACTCTCAAGGTGGCCCAGCTATGGTGCCAGAGAAATTCTCTATCCCGAACAAAGGCCTGGAGAATTTCAAGAGGGGTCGGCAGGATAAACTTGGGGAGAAGTTTAAGAAAACCTGCTAACTGCCAGATTGACAAGACTCCGAGAAAGCCCATTAGACTAATATGTCGTCTCAGTATACTTTTCAAGTTTCTCATCAATACTTAAAATCTCTCCTACATTTATTTTGACATTGGCAAAAACATTATCTGCCTCCTGACCTGCCACTTTCAGCGCTTCTTTTAGAATGCGCATGAGCTCATCAAACTCCCCTTCCAAGACTGTTTCAAATGGTGTCACTACCATGGTCACTTCTTGAGTTTGCAGATAAGCAATGACCTGATCGATAACAGCAATCCGATCAATCCCCTGTGATAAGGGTAAAACTTGCAAGGCAATGCTTGCTTTCATAACAACCTCCTCTTCTCGTTTTCCTTTGACAAAAAGAAAAACCTTTACCATATATGGAAAAGGTCAAGAATAGACTAAGTATCGTTCCCTACGCTGGCATTACCCAGATCAGGTGCGGTCGAAGTTTAACACTTCCTCTCAGACTGTACACAGACTCCCATATATTATATGGACATATGATAGCGCAAAACAAAAAAAATGTCAAGGAAACTGCTTACAGAAAAGAGTAGGAAATTTTCCTACTCCCATTTTCTATACTCGTTCTCCATCACTATTTACTCTGTAGCCATCCACTGTCGTATTGACAGCTAAGGCGCCTGAAGAGTAAGAATAATACCACTTACCAGAGACTTGATACCACCCCGTTTTCATTGCCCCTGAACTATCTAAATAATACCACAGACCATTTTCCTTTAACCAGCCTGTCTGCATTTCACCAGATGATTTCAAATAATACCAACTAGATCCATCTTTCAGCCAGCCTGTTGATTTAGATCCATTTGATTTAAAATGATACCAACTACCATTTATTTTCTTCCAACCGACAGTTGAACTGTTATTGGATCCATAGTTAGAGCTATTTCCTGATTGATTCTGATAATTCTGTGAAGAGGTTACTCCCTCTAGCTGGATATAGCGACGACTTCCGTTATAAGCCGTATAACTCAACCACTTGTACCCATCTTTTTCGAGAATTTGATCATAATGAACATTCTCCCCAGGATAATAGTAATCAATTGCAGTTGCGCCAGCTAGAGGCTGATTTTTGATAGCAGCCTTAGTCTTAAAATAATGTGTTCCTCCTGTTGAAACTGAGGATTGACTATTCCCAACACTGCCACCAGCTAAATCTTTAAAATGAATAAAGCCAGTCATAGTATTCGCCTTCACGACGCGCTTATTGTAAGATTCCCTTATTCCATAATTGTATTCTTCAATCTCAATCTCATCTCCTATTACATTTGACACCCAAGCAACATGACCATAAGTTCCTGCAGTCGACCAAGCAATGGAGCCAATCGCTGGTCTATTATCGACACGATAGCCTTCACGACGAGCACGATAGCCCCATTCATTCGCATTCCCATAAGCCGCCGGAATCTCAAAACCATTGACATTACTCAAACGAAAGGCTGCAAAAGAAGTACACTGACGAGAATACATGCGCCACTTATCAATCTCCTGGCTCCCATTTTTATAATGAGCAGGATAATCATCCCCACGCGCAATCGATCCATTTCCTCCGGAATAGGCATATACACTATTACCCGCTGCTAACATCAATCCTACTACTAAAAAGGGAACAACCTTTTTAGCTGATTTTCTAAAAGAAAATCTTGTCTCTGCTACTTTAAATGGTGAAATTTTCATTCTTCCTCCTTGAAAAATAATATAAATCGAAGATTACCTTCACTTAAACTATTCGGAGAAAAAAAGAAAAAGTGAGAAAATTTCTCACTTTAGTCAAGATAATGAATCAAATTCTTTTCTGTAAGGATATCTGAGTAAGTAAAGGATTCAACGTAAACATTAGCTTGTTTATCTCCTTCAACGTTCCCAAATTCAACGATAAATAGGGATGGATAAACCTCAATTAGCTTACCCAATCTATTTTTTTGGCGCTTACGACCATTCTCCAAAGTCATTTCTACGACTTGTCCCTCATGTGCCTTGATTTCTTCTTTTATTTTTTTCATCTTGGCTACATCTGTAAATGCATCTGACATCTTATGCCTCCCTCTTTGAGATACTTGAAAATTTATTGTATTCTTTTTGGAAAATTAATTCCACCGTTCCACGAGCTCCACTACGGTTTTTCTCTATAATAACTTCTACCTTATTGTTTGGTATGCCTTCCTCTTCTTCACCACCACGCTCATAGTAGTCGTCGCGATAAAGAAAGGCTACGATATCAGCGTCCTGCTCAATAGAACCAGATTCACGAATATCAGACAAGACCGGTCTCTTATCCTGGCGTTGTTCTACACCACGAGAAAGCTGACTTAGAGCGATTACTGGAACCTTCAGTTCCTTAGCTAAAATTTTCAACTGACGTGAAATTTCTGAAACCTCTTGTTGACGATTTTCCCGACCAGTTCCCGTGATAAGCTGCAAATAGTCTATTAAAATCAAACCAAGATTTCCAGTTTCTTGAGCCAGTTTACGAGAACGAGAACGAATCTCTGTAATCCGAATCCCTGGCGTATCATCGATATAGATACTTGCATTAGCTAGGTTCCCTTGAGCAATGGTATATTTTTGCCACTCCTCATCAGTCAATTGACCCGTACGGATAGAATGCGATTCCACCAAGCCTTCTGCCGCCAACATACGGTCCACTAGACTTTCCGCACCCATTTCGAGCGAAAAGATAGCAACCGTTTTGTCTAACTTGGTTCCAATATTTTGCGCAATATTCAAAGCAAAGGCTGTCTTACCAACCGCCGGACGGGCTGCTAGGATAATCAACTCCTCCTCATGAAGTCCAGTCGTCATATGATCCAAGTCACGATAGCCTGTCGCAATACCTGTAATATCGGTCGTTTGTTGCGAGCGAGCTTCCAGATTTCCAAAGTTGATATTCAACACATCTCGAATGTTCTTAAATCCACTTCGATTAGCATTTTCGCTGACATCAATTAGTCCTTTTTCTGCCTGAGCAATGATTTCATCAGCTGGTTGCGAAGCCTCGTAAGCTTGATTGACAGACTCTGTCAACTTGGAGATTAATCGACGTAGCATGGCCTTCTCTGCAACAATCTTAGCATAATACTCCGCATTAGCAGAAGTTGGCACAGAATTGACAATCTCAACCAAGTAAGACAGGCCACCAATATTCTGTAAATCACCTTGATTATCAAGAATGGTACGAACCGTTGTTGCATCTATAGCATCGCCACGATCGGATAAATCGACCATAGCTTGGAAAATCAAACGATGGGCATACTTAAAAAAGTCCCGAGACTCAATATATTCTCGCACAAAAACAAGCTTACTCTCGTCAATAAAGATAGCCCCTAAAACGGATTGCTCAGCTAAGATATCTTGAGGTTGTACTCGTAACTCTTCTACTTCTGCCATCAGACTTCCCTTCCTTTTACAATCTTGTCAAGAAAGTGTAAATTTACCCTTCTTTCACACGAAGATTGATTACACTTGTAATATCTTGATAGATTTTCACTGGTACATCAATCAAACCAACAGCTCGAATCGGAGCTTGTACTTGAATATGACGTTTATCAATCTTAATTCCAAATTGCTTTTGCAATTCTTCTGCAATTTTCTTATTGGTAATAGAACCAAAAGTACGGCCATCTGGACCAACTTTTTCAACAAATTCTACAACCGTTTCTTCTGCTTCTAGTTGGGCTTTAATTGCTTTTGCTTCTGCAATCATCTCAGCATGAGCTTTTTCTTCAGATTTTTGTTTACCACGAAGTTCACCTACAGCTTGAGCAGTTGCTTCTTTTGCTAAATTCTTTTTGATAAGAAAGTTTTGTGCATAACCTGTTGGTACTTCCTTAATTTCACCTTTTTTACCTTTTCCTTTAACATCTGCTAAAAAGATTACTTTCATTCTTCTTTCTCCTTTTCCTTTATTTCATTTAATACAATTTCTGTCAGTTTTTTACCTGCTTCTGACAAGGTTGAATCCTTAATTTGAGCTGCTGCCAAATTAAAGTGGCCTCCACCTCCCAGCTCTTCCATGATCCGTTGTACATTCAGTTTACTACGACTGCGAGCTGAGATAGAGATAAATCCTTGTGTATTCTTCGCAAGAACAAAACTCGCTTCAATGCCCGACATAGCTAACATGGCATCTGCTGCCTTACTAATAACAACTGTATCATAGCATTTCGAGTCCTTAGCCTCTGCTATCAGTACATCTGAACCTAATTTACGTCCCTGTAAAATCAGTTCATTGACCTCACGATATTCTTCAAAATCCGTCGCAGCGATTTCCTGGATAGCAATACTATCGCTTCCGCGCGTTCTGAGATAGCTAGCAACATCAAATGTCCGACTAGTCACTCGTGAGGTGAAATTTTTAGTATCCAACATCATACCAGCCATTAAAACACTTGCTTGCATACGACTCAAACGATTTTTCTTAGAATTCTGGAACTGAATCAATTCCGTTACCAACTCACTGGCACTGCTTGCACCACTTTCGATATAAGTGATAACTGCATTGTCTGGGAAATCCTGATCCCTTCGATGGTGGTCAATAACAATAGTTTGGGTAAACAAATCATAAAAATCTTTTGATAAAGTTAAAGCTGTCTTTGAATGGTCTACAAGAATCAACAAAGAACGATTGGTCACCATCCCCATTGCATCCTTAACAGACAACAACTTCGTAACTCCTTCTTTTTCTAAGAATGCAACAGCTCGTTCAATATCTGGTGACATTTGATTTTCATCATAAAGAGCATAACTATTTTCTGTTACATTACTAGCAAATAACTTCATACCTACAGCAGAACCCAAAGCATCCATATCAAGGTTTTTATGACCAACTACAAAAACCTGATCTACACTTCTAATTTTATCTGAAATAGCCGTCATCATAGCGCGCGTACGTGTTCGTGTACGCTTGATTGACGCAGCAGACCCACCACCAAAATAAACTGGATTTTTCGTTTCGTCGTTCTCCTTGACAACCACCTGGTCTCCACCACGCACTTCAGCCAAGTTCAAGTTGAGTAATGCAACTTTACCTATCTCATCATGATTTCCATCACCATAAGAAAAGCCCATACTTAAGGTCAAAGGCAACTGTCTCTGTTTTGACTCTTCTCTGAAAGCATCGATAACAGAAAATTTATCATTCATCAATCCCTCAAGTACCGTGTAGTCCGTAAAGAGATAGAAACGGTCCATACTCACTCGACGGGAGAACATGGCATGCTTCCCAGCAAATTCTGAAACAAAATTGGCTACAAAACTATTGATATGACTGATATCAGACTCCGATGTTTCATCTTCTAAATCATCATAGTTGTCAACGGAAACGATCCCAATCACAGGTCGACTCGTTACTAACTCAACAGTCGCTTCGTATTCTCCAGACACATCAAAGAAGTAAAGAACTCCAGACACCTTGTCCATATGAACCGAATAGCGGGTCTCACCCAAGGTGGCATAAGAACCTGGATTCCCCACAGAAGCCTTGATAATTGTTTGAATTAATGCCACATCAATTTCGCCCACTTCATTAGTCAAAATCAATTCAGCATAAGGATTAAACCATTCAACTTCACCTGACGACAAGTCTAATTTAATAACTCCGACAGGCATCTGTTCTAACAAGGTTGTCAAACTTTCTTCAGCTTGGTGGTTTACATACTGGATTTGTTCTACTTCACTCCTTGAGTAGTAGTCTCTCTGATGGATGAATAGTAAAATATATGAACCCAAAATAAGTAGCAAAAGAAATAGCGTTACCAGTGTATTCGTTACAAAAACAAGTTGCACAGATAGCACTCCGAACGCCACTATTCCTAATATTAAGGGGAAAATAGGACTTACATAAAATTTTTTCATTCCAAACCTCTTGGCACCCATTATACCATAATAACCACCAAAAAGCGACTTTTTAAAAGTGTAATCAGTAATTCTATCAATTATAAGAAAAAGGAGGTTTACAATTTAGTAAACCTTCCTTTACACATATTGAAATTAAGATTCTTTAACTTCTAACAAGCCAATCTCGCCATCTTCACGACGATAAATCACATTGGTTGTCTGATCTTCAACATCCACATAGATAAAGAAATCATGTCCCAACAAATCCATCTGTAGAATAGCTTCTTCCAAATCCATTGGTTTTAAATCAATTTGTTTTGAACGAACAACTCTAGATTGGACAACATTTGTATCTTCCACCAAAGCATCTGTAAATAATTGACTAGTTGCTACCTTGTTTTTATTTTTACGCTCGATTTTTGTTTTATTTTTACGAATCTGACGTTCAATTTTATCGGTTACAAGGTCAATTGAACCATACATATCTTGAGACACATCTTCTGCACGAAGAGTAATTGAACCAAGCGGAATCGTCACCTCCACTTTAGCCGTTTTTTCACGATACACCTTCAAGTTTACTCGAGCATCCAACTCTTGTTCAGCTTGAAAATACTTTTCGATCTTTTCGAGTTTAGAAACTACATAATCACGAATTGCTTCTGTTACTTCTAGGTTTTCACCACGGATACTATATTTAATCATATGAGTACCTTCTTTCTAAACATTTTTGTTTTTCTGATTTCATTATAACGCTTTCATTTTATTTTTGCAAATTTTTTCCTCATCTTACAAGGGAAAATGTTTTTACATCCTCAGCACCAGCTTCTTCCAACAGCTTCTTCACACGATTTATAGTTGTTCCAGTAGTATAAATGTCATCTATAAGTAGGATTTTTTTAGGAATAGTGACTCCCCTTTTAATAAAGAAAGGAAGTTCTGTCCCCAAGCGTTCTGAACGATTTTTGGAAGAACTGGCCCGCTCTTCTCTCTTCTCTAGTAAGTCTTGCAAAGAGAACTCTGCTGCTTCAACTAAACCTTCAACCTGGTTAAATCCCCTCTCGAGCAATCTTTCAGGACTTAGGGGAATTACAACAAATTGATACTCTTTGTACTTTTTTAACTCCTCACTTAAAACTGAAGCAAAAACTTTTCTTAAAAGGAAGTCTCCATCAAACTTATACCGACTGAAAAAATCCTTCATAGCTTGATTGTAAGTAAAAATCGCTCTATGACTGACTTCAACTTCTTCTTTACACCAAAATTGACAATCTTGACACTTTGTTGACAAACCTGTTTTCATACAGTTTGGGCAGTTTTCTTCTCCAATCCTCTCAAAAGTAGAGTCACAGTCTGAACAAAGACAAGAGTCATCATTCTTCAGAAGTAAGAGACTACTAAAAGTTAAAACAGCCTTCATAGTCTGCCCACATAATAAGCACTTCATAGCCCCGCCTCCTTATTCATCTGCTGAATTTCCTTAATTGCCTTTTTGATTGAAGCATTTAACCCGTCATGGAAGAAAAGCAAATCTCCTGTCGGTCTGTCCATACTCCGACCGACACGTCCTCCAATCTGTATTAAACTAGACTTGGTAAACAGACGATGATTGGCCTCTACTACGAAAACGTCAACACAAGGGAAGGTAACTCCACGCTCCAATATCGTCGTACTGATAAGTATTGTCAGTTCTCTATCTCGAAAAGCTTGTACCTGCTCTAATCGATTTTCTGTGATAGAAGATACAAAGCCAATTTTCTCATTTGGAAATTGCTCCTGTATGATTTCTTTTAACTGTTCCCCTTTCTTAATCTCTGAAGCAAAAATGAGTAACGGATAACCTGTCTTTCTCTGCTTCTCAATATAAGACTTTAGCTTTGGTGACAACCGACTTTTCTCTAAACAGTGATTAAAATCGGATAACCAGACAGGTTTAGGAATAATCAAAGGATTTCCATGAAATCGTCTTGGCAAACTCAATCGTTTTAATTCTCCGATGCGAACCTTCCTATCTAACTCATCGGTAGAAGTTGCTGTTAAAAAGATTCTCAAGCCATTCTCCTTTACACTATTCTTGACAGCATGGTAAAGCATAGGATTGTCAACATAAGGAAAGGCATCTACTTCATCCACTATCAGTAAATCAAAAGCTTGATAAAACTTCAATAACTGATGGGTCGTCGCAACAACTAGTGGTGTTCGAAAATACGGCTCTGATTCTCCATGTAGGAGGGCTATCTCACAAGCAAAATCCTTTTGCAGGCGCTTATACAGCTCCAAACAAACGTCTATGCGAGGACTGGCCAAACACACTGCACCACCCGCATTGATCACTTTAGCTACTACTTGATAAATCATTTCTGTCTTTCCAGCTCCTGTTACAGCGTGAACCAAGCTTGGCTCTTGCTTGTCTACCGCTTGAAGCAGTCCCTGTGATACCTTATCTTGAAAAGGGGTTAATTGACCACGCCATTTAAGAACATCTTGCTTCGGAAAATCCTCCTGTGGGAAATAGTATAAAGATTGATCACTCCTGACTCGCTTCATCAGTAAACACTCCCTACAATAGTAAGTACCGATGGGCAAATACCATTCTTCTAGAATAGTACTATTACAACGTTGACAGAAAAGTTTCCCTTTCTCCTTTCTCATTGCTGGAAGTTTCTCCGCCAACTGACGTTCCTCTTCTGTTAATTCATTCTCAGTAAACAAGCGACCGAGATAATTTGGATTTACTTTCATACTTCTTTATTCGTAAAAACCTAGCGCTTTAAATGATTTTTTAGTACAATTAAATCATGGAATTTAGAACAATTAAAGAGGACGGACAAGTCCAAGAAGAAATCAAAAAATCCCGCTTTATCTGTCATGCCAAGCGTGTTTATAGCGAAGAAGAGGCTCGTGACTTCATTACTGCCATCAAGAAAGAGCACTACAAAGCTACTCATAACTGCTCTGCCTTCATTATTGGGGAACGTAGTGGAATCAAACGGACAAGTGATGATGGTGAGCCCAGTGGGACTGCTGGCGTTCCCATGCTTGGGGTACTAGAAAATCACAATCTTACTAATGTCTGTGTGGTAGTGACACGCTACTTTGGTGGCATTAAACTAGGCGCTGGAGGATTGATTCGTGCTTACGCTGGCAGTGTTGCCTTAGCTGTCAAAGAAATTGGCATCATTGAAATAAAGGAACAGGCTGGCATTGCTATTCAAATGTCTTACGCTCAGTACCAAGAGTACAGTAACTTCCTTAAGGAATATAATCTCATGGAACTGGATACAAACTTTACAGATCAAGTCGATACGATGATTTATGTTGATAAAGAAGAAAAAGAAACTATTAAAGCTGCACTTGTAGAGTTTTTTAATGGAAAAGTCACTTTAACTGATCAAGGTTTACGAGAAGTTGAAGTTCCTGTAAACTTAGTGTAAACAAAGGAGAAAAATATGGCATTTGGTAAATTCATTCAAGGACTCGCTGGTAACTTTAGCGAGCAAAACAAAGAAACTCTTATCAAAGAATATGGACAATATCTACTAGAATTAGCCTATCACAATCGCTTAAAAATTAATGGCTTAGACTTGTGATATAAAAAAATCCTATCGCTTCGATAGGATTTCTATATTTTACAAATGGTATAGATAGCGTTATACTAGAAATATCTTATACAAAGAGGTATCCATATGTCTATTTATAACAACATTACTGAATTAATCGGTCAAACTCCGATTGTTAAACTCAACAATATCGTACCAGAAGGGGCTGCGGACGTCTATGTAAAGCTTGAAGCATTCAACCCTGGTTCTTCTGTAAAAGATCGTATTGCTCTTAGCATGATTGAAAAAGCTGAACAAGACGGTATTCTGAAACCAGGTTCTACAATTGTTGAAGCAACAAGTGGAAACACTGGTATTGGACTTTCATGGGTAGGTGCTGCTAAAGGATATAAAGTCGTCATCGTTATGCCTGAAACTATGAGTGTAGAACGACGTAAGATTATCCAAGCTTATGGTGCTGAACTCGTCCTAACTCCTGGTAGTGAGGGAATGAAAGGCGCTATTGCTAAGGCTCAAGAAATCGCTGCTGAACGTGATGGTTTCCTTCCTCTTCAATTTGACAATCCAGCTAATCCAGAAGTACACGAAAGAACAACAGGAGCTGAAATACTAGCTGCTTTCGGTAAAGATGGACTAGATGCCTTTGTTGCTGGAGTTGGTACCGGTGGAACAATTTCTGGTGTTTCTCATGCACTCAAATCAGCAAATTCAAACATTCAAGTTTATGCAGTGGAAGCTGATGAATCTGCTATTCTATCTGGTGAAAAACCTGGTCCTCACAAAATTCAAGGTATATCAGCTGGATTTATTCCTGATACACTGGATACAAATGCTTATGATGGTATCGTTCGTGTAACATCAGATGATGCTCTTGCACTCGGACGTGAAATTGGTGGAAAAGAAGGCTTTCTTGTAGGGATTTCCTCAGCTGCAGCTATCTACGGAGCCATCGAGGTTGCCAAAAAATTAGGTACAGGTAAAAAAGTCCTTGCTCTAGCACCAGATAACGGTGAACGTTATCTCTCTACAGCACTCTATGAATTTGAAGTTTAGTCTCCTAAATACAATTGGCCCTTATTATAGGGCTTTTTGTTTTTACCTTGAAAATAGGAAGCTCTCCCTATAGGGATCGACTGCATAGAAAAAAGGAAGCAAATTTACTTCCTTTCTATAATTAGTTATTCAAGGCTGCTGCCATTGTAGCTGCAACTTCAGCTTCAAAGTCGTTTGCAGCTTTCTCAATACCTTCACCAACTTCAAAGCGAGCGAACTCAACTACTGAAGCGTTAACTGATTCAAGATATGCTTCAACTGTCTTGCTGTCATCCATGATGTAAACTTGTGCAAGAAGTGTGTAAGCTTGGTCAACTTTAGTG
Source organism: Streptococcus mitis (assembly GCF_047464035.1). Lineage (GTDB taxonomy): Bacteria > Bacillota > Bacilli > Lactobacillales > Streptococcaceae > Streptococcus > Streptococcus mitis_DX. The sequence goes on along the minus strand of NZ_JASHCQ010000018.1, from coordinate 19,882 downwards.
TTGTCAAGCATGAAGCGATCCATTTTACCTGGGATGATTTTGTCCCAGATTTTTTCTGGTTTGCCTTCTGCAGCCAACTCAGCTTTGATGTCAGCTTCAGCTTGAGCAATCACTTCATCAGTCAATTGAGCTTTTGATCCATACTTCAAGTGTGGAAGAGCTGGTTTGTTAACCATTGCACGGCTTTCGTTATCTTGGTCGATAACGTGGTTCAATTGTGCCAACTCATCTTTAACAAATTGCTCATCCAATTCTTTGTATGAAAGAACTGTTGGTTTCATCGCTGCGATGTGCATTGAAATTTGTTTAGCAAGTGCTTCGTCTCCACCTTCGATTACAGAGATAACACCGATACGTCCACCGTTGTGTTGGTATGCTCCGAAGTGTTGTGCATCTGTTTTTTCAATCAAAGCAAAGCGACGGAATGAGATTTTTTCTCCGATAGTTGCTGTTGCAGATACGTATGCAGCTTCAAGAGTTTCACCTGAAGGCATTGTCAAAGCAAGAGCTTCTTCGTTGTTAGCTGGTTTTCCTTCAACGATTGCTTTAGCTGTTGCGTTTACCAACTCAACAAATTGAGCGTTTTTCGCAACGAAGTCAGTTTCAGCATTTACTTCAACAACTGCTGCAATGTTACCGTCAACATAAACACCAGTCAAACCTTCTGCAGCAACACGGTCAGCTTTCTTAGCTGCCTTAGCCATACCTTTTTCACGAAGCAATTCAATCGCTTTTTCGATGTCACCGTCTGTTTCTACAAGCGCTTTTTTAGCGTCCATAACACCGGCACCAGATTTTTCACGCAACTCTTTTACAAGTTTAGCTGTAATTTCTGCCATTTTGATTCTCCTATATTTTTTAAAAATAGGAGAGCCGGGCTAAGCCCCGCCCTCCTAGGTAATTACTATTTATATGAATTAAGCGTTGTCGCCTTCTACAACTTCAACGATTTCTTCAATTGAATCTGCTTGAGCTTCAGAAGCTGCAAATTCTGCTTCAACTGCTGCTGCATCTTCACCTTGACGTCCTTCGATGATAGCGTCAGCTAATTTAGCTGTGATCAATTTAACAGCGCGGATAGCATCATCGTTAGCTGGGATGATTACATCGATATCATCTGGATCAGTGTTTGTGTCAACCATCGCTACAACTGGGATTCCCAATTTCTTAGCTTCTTTAACAGCGATTTGCTCTTTATGTGGGTCAACTACGTACATAACATCTGGGATACGAGGCATATCTTCGATACCACCCAAGAATTTTTCAAGACGTGCACGTTGTTTGTTAAGAAGTGCAACTTCTTTCTTAGGAAGAACTTCGAAAGTTCCATCTTCTTCCATACGTTTGATTTCTTTCAAACGAGCGATACGTTTTTGGATTGTTCCCCAGTTTGTAAGAGTTCCACCCAACCAACGGTGGTTGATGAAGTATTGACCTGAACGTACTGCTTCTTCAGCAACTGCATCAGCCGCTTGTTTCTTAGTACCAACAAACAATACAACTGCATCATTAGCTGCTGCATCACGCATGAAATCGTAAGCTTGGTCAGCGTATTTTACAGTTTGTTGCAAGTCGATAACGTGAATTCCGTTACGCTCTGTAAAGATGTATTTAGCCATCTTAGGGTTCCAGCGACGAGTTTGGTGACCAAAGTGTACACCAGCCTCAAGAAGTTGTTTCATTGAAATTACTGCCATGAGTATTTCTCCTTTTTGTTTTTTTCCTCTTCTTGACTTCAACTCGCAAAACGACCCAAAGGCAACTGTTTCACAATTCATCAAGAATGAGTATTATCGTTCACACGACAAGTTTCATTCTACCATACTTTTCCAATATTTTCAAGTGATTTTAGTAGATTTTTAAAGTAAGTTAACTATATAAATATAAATCATAAAAGAGACTCAAATCGAGCCTCTTCGTTTCATTCATTAGTTTGGATAGATGTATGTTACAAAACCTTCTGAAGTTGTAGTAGGATTGAACCAACCACGTTTATTTCCGATTGTACGGTTTCCACCATAGTTTGATTCAGATACTTGGATACTTGTTGATGATGAAACAGCTGTAACCACGGCTACGTGTCCATATCCACCATCATTCCAACATGCAATGGCACCAACTTGAGGTGTAGATCCTGTGCGGAATCCTGCAGCAGCTGCACTTGTAGCCCACTGTGCTCCATTACCCCAGTAATCTCCAGCCCAAGGTGCTAATGTTTTAGCTCCCCATGTACACTCACCAGTTGGATAACTTGAAGCATTTGTACTGTATGTTGGGCGATGTTTTACTGGTGCAGGAGTGTAGCTTGTTGATTCTGTTGAAGCACTGCTTGAAGATGATTCAGAAGAACTAGATACTGCTTGAACTTGTGCAGTGAAAGTTGTATTCCCAGAAGCAACAACTGTTTGTTGTTGACTTGCCTGTTTAGCTTTGTAGGCTGCTTCTGCTTCTGCAGCTGCTTTAGCTTCTGCTTCCGCTGCAGCTTTTTTCTCAAGTAAACTTGCTTTTTCATCCTCTGCAGTAGCCTTTTCAGCAGCAAGATTCAATTCTGCAGCTTTCAACTCAGCTTGTTTTGTAGTTAATGATTGAGCATCATCAGCTAGTTTTTGCTGATTTGCAATAACTGTATTAATTGCATCATTGTTTGCTACTTGTTTTTCAGAAATAGCTTTTTTATCTGCTTTTTGTTGTTCCAACATCTTGTTGTTTGCAGATACGATTTCACTCATTGCAGCAACACGTGAAATAGCTTCTGTAATTGATTTTGAGTTTACAATTGTATTGATGTAATTTGTTGCAGCTCCATTTGTTTGAGCACTACGAGCTTGTTTTTGTAATGAATCATTGCGAGATACAATATTCTTAGAAAGTTCTGTAATTTCACCCTCAAGCTTTTTAGATTCTGCTTGTAGTCTATCATTTTCAGATTGCAAGTTTGATTGCTCTGTTTGAATAGCAGATACTTGCTCCTGAACTTGATCAACTTGTTTTTGTGCTTCTTGTTGTTGTGCTGTTAAGTTACTAATTTTATTATCTTGAGCAGCAATTTTGTCATCAGTAGTTTCTGCATGCGCAGTTGTTAAAACAGCTACTTGAGAAACCATTACTGTACTTAATAAAAGTGACGCTAAGATTTTTTTCTTCATATTACGTAGATACTCCTTCTTTTAAAGACATTACTAGTATACCAAAAAAAGGCCTAATGAATATTACGCCTTTGTTACATTTTTATTTCTTTCTTATAGGTAAAATTTTTCAAAAATAAACTGAAAGATAATCATCCATATAAGGTTCAAAATCATTGATGGTACTAAACTATAGACTATAAATAAAGACATACTATCCACAGTTAAACCTACCACTAATGCAAGTATATAAGCTCCCATCTCAAATAGAAAAGTCATGACAATAATTGCCAACATTCTCGTCCAACGATTCAATAAAATAACACTATTAAATTTATGGAGAAATACTCCCAACAAGACGAACAACAAAGTCGCAATCCCTATCAAGTGGAAAAAGTAAATGTCATAAACCAAACCCACTACAAAACAATAAGCTAAATAGAGATACTCTGATACTTCTATCGTCTCAAATAAGAGAAATAAAAACAGAAAATGACTAGCCAAATGTACATGGGGGAAAAATGAGCCCAGAAGCTGGCTAATATGGGCGTCAATTAGAACAAAGAAAGGAAGCAATAAAAACACTCCAACCCGCTTCAACTGTCTCATTATGAATTCCCCACTAATTCTATCACATCCACATTATGAGTATCTGCACTTAATTTAACAGTTACTTCTCGTGTCAAGTAGTCCGTACTATGCGTTGTGGCAACCACTTCACCAACAGGAATATCAGCAACGTTAAAGTTTCCTAATCCACCAGTGGTCACCTTATCTCCTGCACTAATATCGCTACTACTATTTAATTGACTAATTTTTAGAACTTCATTTTCCTTGTCATAGCCAACAATAATTCCATAAATTGTAGTAGAACCATGTTGAATTTTAACAGAAATCTTATCAGCATTTTCCGTATTTGTCAGAAGGTTGACCATGGTAGAGTTCTCCTCTACTTTTGAGACACTCCCAATCAAGCCACCATTTGCAATTGCTAACATATTCTCAGAAGCCCCTTTTGATTTGCCTGCATCTAAGGTCAACTCCTGCTTCCAAGATACCGGAGATCGCATAATAACATCTGCTGCCAAAGTCTTTGTAGCTTGCAATTTGGACTTCATATCAAGCAATTGGCGCAGTTGTTCATTTTCCATCTTTAAACTTTCCGCCTCATTTGATTTAACTTCTAATTGGTAAATCTGTTTCTTCAAACTTTCATTTTCATTATAAGTGCGTGTCAAATGAGCCAAATCTGATTTGACAGAATCAAACCACTGAAAAGGTTTTTGCACAACCCTATCAACCACTGAGATTCCATCTCCTAATCTTGTCACAATTGTACTTGAATAAGTCGTCGCTAAGAGAGCTGACACAAGCAGAACAGTGACAAAAACAATAATGACATATTTTGATTTTTTAAAACGGTTCATATCCCTACCTTTATATCAAAAACTGTTACAGTAACTTTTTATCAATTCCTGAAAGCTACTAAGATTTTAAGAAAAATAAGCAACAACCAAGTATGATAATAACAAGAATGGTCAGCGTATCCTTTCGAGTCCATTTCAATTGTCGATATTGACTTCTGCCTTTTCCACCCTGATAACCACGCGCTTCCATTGCGATAGCCAAGGAATCCGCACGTTTTAAACTTGTCGCAAAAAGAGGAATCAAAATGGGAATCATAGCCTTCACCTTTTGAACAATACTTCCTTCTCCAAAATCCACTCCACGCGCTTTCTGTGCATTCATAATCCGCGTCGTATCATCCATCAAGGTTGGGACAAAACGCAAACTCATAGACAGCATCAATCCAATTTCATGAACTGGAACTTTCATACTCTTTAAAGGTGCTAATAGAGCTTCGACAGCTGATGCCAAACTTAAGGGCATGGTCGTTAAGGTTAACAAAGTTGAAAAGAAAATAATCAATACAAAGCGACAAAAGATAATTCCAGCTTGTTGCAAAGCATAATCCGTAATTCTCACAAACGAAAACTCAAATAAAACATTCCCATTAGAAATGAAAAACAGTTGAAAAATAGTTGTGAAGGCAATCAAGAAAAACATAGACTTCAAGCCCTGAATAAAAAATGAAAGAGATACTCCTGACAAAGCAATAAATATCCCTGTCGCTATAAAAAGAATTAGATTCGTCAAGGGATTATTAGCCCAAAAAACGATCAAAATCAGTAGCATCATAGCCAGTAATTTGCTGCGTGGATCCAATCGGTGAACTATCGAATCCCCTGGGATATAACGCCCAAAAATCATACTATCCATTTAGCGACTCCTTGAACTCCTCTATCTTAATCGGTAATCGTTTAAATGACACGCCTCTATCAGCCAATCGTTTACAAAAGGATGTAATTTTAGGTACTCCCAACTGCACTTCTTCCATAAAGACAACATCTTGAAAGACATCACTTGGTTTACCACCCTTAACTAAACGTCCCTTTTCCATCACATAGACTTGATTTGCATATTCAGCAACATCATCCATCAAATGCGTTACCAAAACAATGGTCATCCCTGACTGGTGGAGTTTTTTGAATAAATTCATCAGCTCTTTTCTTCCCAGGGGATCTAGGCCTGCTGTGGGCTCATCTAAGACTAATATGGCTGGTTCCATGGCAAGTATGCCTGCAATGGCCACACGTCTCATTTGTCCACCTGATAGCTCAAACGGACTGCGATCAAAAAGTGATTCATCAATTCCAACCAGAGCCAGTTTCTCACGCGCAATCTGCTCCGCATCTTCTTCAGAAACTCCAAAATTTTGCGGTCCAAAAGCAACATCTTTCAAAACCGTTTCTTCAAAGATCTGATTTTCAGCAAACTGAAATACCAAGCCAACCTGTTTTCTAATTTGACGAATATCTTTGTTTTTAGAAGTCGAGGTGATTAAGGTATCAAAAACTCGTACACTTCCTTGGCTTGGCACCAATAAACCATCTAATAGTTGTAAAATAGTTGATTTGCCGCTACCTGTGTGCCCAATTAAAGCCGTATAAGAACCATCTTCAATCGTCAAGGAAACATCCGACAAAGCTGTTGAAGCTAAGGGAGTTCCTTCTTGATACGTAAAACTCACATTTTCTAGAGCAATTCCCATAGTTTATCCTCTAGCTCACTTTCTGTCAAATAATTTTCAGGCAAATCATAGCCATTCTGGCTCAAAGAATGTTTTAATTGATTAGCAAAAGGATCGTCTAATCCAATTTGATCCAAATCATTTCGAGAGAAAAGCTCCCTTGGACTACTAGTTGATTCAATTGACCCTTTTTTCATGATCAACACACGATCACTCATGGCAACTTCTTCCAAATCATGTGTAATGGAAATGACCGTCATATCATAGTCTTTCCGAATTCCTTTTACTGTCTCAATCAGTTCTCTACGTCCCTCAGGATCCAACATACTCGTTGCTTCATCTAAGATTAAAATAGCTGGTCTTAGGGCTACAACACCTGCAATAGCCACACGTTGCTTTTGGCCACCTGATAGACGCGCTGGCTCTCTCTTTTTAAAGTCCAACATGCCAACCAAATCCAGAGCTTCTTCCACTCTCTTTTTCATTTCTTGACGAGAAAGTCCCTGATTTTCCAAACCAAAGGCAACATCATCTTCAACAGTCGCTCCAACAAATTGATTGTCTGGATTTTGAAAAACCATACCGATTTGACGACGTATATTCCAAACATTTTCCTCAGTCAGCCGTTGGCCATCAATTACAATCTCTCCGGATTCTGCTTCCAGTAAGCCATCAATTAAGCGAACCGTCGTTGATTTACCACTACCATTATGCCCTACAATCGAAAGCCATTCTCCACGTTTCACGTGAAACATAATATCCTTCACATCGTAATATTCCTGACTTTCCTTATAGCGAAAAGAAAGATTTTTTACATCAATTACTGATTTCATTTCGAACCAAATGTCCCTTTAAATACATAGGCACTACCCTTGAAATAATCATAGCCAGAGTAGATAGTGAAAAACAAGGCTACATAAAGTAGAACTTGACCAAGCAAAGTCCAATGTAATAGCAAGAAAATAATGGCAAACATCTGACTAAAAGTTTTAATTTTTCCAGGCATTGCTGCTGCTAAAACTGTTCCACCAGTTTCAACTAATAAAAGTCTTAAACCTGTCACAGCCAACTCACGACAGATAATCACTGCAACAATCCAAGCTGGAGCCATTCCTAACTCAATCAGCATAATAAAAGCCGACATAACTAGTAGCTTATCCGCCATAGGATCTGCAAATTTACCAAAATTACTAACCACATTCCATTTACGAGCTAAATATCCATCTAAATAGTCTGTAATACTGGCAATAGCAAAGATAATAGCTGCTACCATATGACTCTCTATCGAATTTCCTACTGTTAAAATAAAGATAAAAATAGGTATAAAGAGAATTCGACCTATTGTTAAGATATTTGGAATTTGTTCTTTTTTCATTCGTTTTTCCTTAATTTTTAGTAAAGGTTACAGCGATTTTTCCAGTCTGAGCTGTTAATTTCGATAAATCAACAGTCTGATTGTCTACTGTTAAGGCAACACCTTTGACAACACCTAAAGTAATTGTCACAGGATTTTTAGTTGAAACGCTTGTTTCCGCACTTTTATTATCCGGTGATAAAGTCACACCACCCTCAAGATCACTTTCTGAAACACTAACCCAACTTCTAGCATCTGACACTGATAATTGCAATTTTGCAGTTTCCTTGCTCGTTTTATAAGCAACTTCTACTCGATTTCCTTCACCTGATACACTTATAGCAGGTTCTATATTTGAAGAACTACTAGATGAGCTACTGCTTGAAGATGGAGTTACAGAACTAGTCGAACTTATTGCTTGGACTACACTATAACTAGACGCAGACGAACGCTCCGGTTGAGTCTGGAGATAATTCCAAACATAATAAGTCACAAAAATGACAATCGATAGTGCAAAAAGTATAAAATAAAATAAAGGTAAAAATGATGCCTTATTTTTCTTACTTGAACGTCTCCTACCTGTCAACTCGTCTTCATCAACATCTACTTCCTCATAAGTAATCATGCTCCCAGAATCATAAGCATCCAAGACAATTCGCTCATCAAGTTCAACTGCCCACGCATACTTTCTCAAAAAAGAACGAGTATAAAATGGACTAGGCAGTTGATCAAAATCATCAGCTTCCATAGCTTCCAACATATCCAACTGAATTTCTGTTTTTTTGTGTAATTCTTCTAAAGTCAACCCTTGGTTGGTTCTAGCTAAACGTAAAACCTCACCAATTGTTTTTTTCCTCATACTTATCATTCCTTCTTTCTAGTGTCTATTATGATTAGTTAGTATGATGGGAATATTGTAAAATCAACTATATCCCCTTCATCTATTAAGTGATGCCCTGCTTCAAGGACATCCTCTAAAGTAATTTCCTGTAAAATTTTCGGCAAATCAAAGATTGTCTCACCATTTTCAAAAGCATCATATTGCGTTGCAATAAATTCAAGAGAGTTCATGCTACTGAAAAATTCTCCAAACATCTCTCTTTTGATAATATCTAAATGATCCTCTGTAATATCTAAATCCTTTGTAAAATTACGAATGGCCTTCCTAAACTGATGAGATAAAGCAACTGGCTCTTTTGTATCCATTGTCAACATAACAAAATGAAAGCGACTTGTAACTTCAACTTCAAGAGATAAGGAAGCATCTATTTTACCTGATTCATATAGTTTTTGAAAACGATCCGAAGTCCAACCAAACATCATTGCAAATAATAATTTTAATAAAATATGATGTCGATAGCAATCATCCTCAGCAACTTTTCTCCTACCTCTAATCCCAATCGCTAGTTTAGGAGAAGACACTTCCATTCTCATACTGTCTGTTTGCTTTACATCTTTTAAAACAAACTTTTCTCTTGCTACTTCCTGAACATCTAAATCTTTCAGTTCTTTGCTTTCAAAATAGTCCTGTACTTGATCCACATCAAAATTACCAACTAAAAACAGAGACATGTTTACAGGTTTGTAAAACCTTGTAAAATTTTCTTGCAAATTAGTTAGATTGATTTGGGAAATTGACTCCTCACTTCCAACTATATCAGTTGCTAAAGGTGTGCCAGGATACAAATTCGCTAAAGTTGAAAAGAATAAACACGAATCTGGATCATCTTGATACATTTCTCGTTCTTGCTGAATAATATCCTGCTCTCTTAAAATGGAATCTTCAGTAAAATGGACTGATGTTACCAATTCATCAAGTAAGTCTAAATTTTCTAAAAAATGATCCGTTGCTGAAAAAAGATAGTTTGTTTTTGTAAAACTTGTAAAGGCATTGCTATCCGCACCTAGACTCGTAAAAGCTGACATCAAATCGCTAGAATCTTCTCTCTCAAATAATTTATGTTCAAGAAAATGAGCAATTCCCGCAGGATATTCTTTTACATCTCCGTCAACTTCTGTGACAAGCGTATCTAGCGAACCAAACTGGACAGTTACACTCCCGTAAACCTCTTTAAATTCCTTTTTAGGCAAAAGAGCAACTGTCAATCCGTTTGCCAAACGAGTTCGATAAACCATTTCTTTTACAGCTGGATAGTATTTTTCTTCAAAAATAACCTTTGTCATTCTATTCCTTCCATAAAGTAAATCGCTTGTAGTTTCACATTATTAGCTGCTCTACAAATAGCATCTTTATCAACTTGCTCGAGTTTTGCAATCCAACTTTTAAAGTCTGCTGAAGATTTTCCAAGTAAGGCATTTTGATAAGCACGTTCAATCAATGAACCTTGATTATCTTGAGAAAGCAACAAAGATCGACGAATCATTTCCTTGGTCTGCTCTAGCTCAAGTTCTGTAAAATAACCTTTTTTTAAATCAAGCAGTTGATTATTCATCATTTTACGAGCCTGGTTCCGATTTTCTCGATCGATACCAGCATACATCCTCAAGAATCCACTAAATAAATCAAGCTGACTTGAAATAGTATAAGCCAATCCAGCATTTTCACGGACGTTTGTAAAGAGCTTAGAATGAGCAAATCCACCAAGTAAACCATTCATTACAATCATGGGTAAATGTTTCTCATCACCATATTCAGAAGGGCAATGATAACCCAATTCCAAAATGGATTGTCCCACATTTTTCCGAACCATACCTTCCTGAAGGATATTAGAATATGGTTGACAATACTGAACTTTTACATCTCCTTCTCGACCTTTGAAGCCAAATGATTCTAATACATTTTGAATTTCAACCTCATTAAAATCACCTAGGAAAAAGAAATCTATTCGATCATTAGCCAAAAATTCTTGGAAACAAGAATAAGAACTTTGTGGAGTTTCAGCTAAAATACGATTTCGTAAATCACTGTATTCCAATTGGAGACGTTCATCATGAAAAAATAATTTATCTAATTCTTTATGTGCAAAATAAAAAGAATCATCCATATCAGCTGCTAAACTTGCTAGCAATTGTTTTTTCTCAATTTCAAATAAGGCCGGATCAAACCCATTATCAACTACTACGGGGGAAAAAAGAGTTTCTTTTACTAGTTCCAAAACCTGAGAAGTTAGCACATTTTTCCTACTTAAAAACTCATCACGAACATAGGTAAATGTCAATTCTACAATATGACTTTGCCCTCTTCTGAAACAATTGGTTGACATATCTGTACCGTATAGACTGGCTAAATGTATTCTCAAATCTTGAGAAGTGGGATACATCTGATTAGCAGTCTCTAGCATACTCGCACTCAACATGCGACCTGCAATCGTATCGAGGGATAATGGAGTGGTAAAACGCACGGCGATTTTGTTCGTTTTAAACTTTTTTGATTGGATAAAATGTGTTGAAATTCCATGCACTAACTCCATGATTTACCTCCTTATATACAGACTTCTATTATATCACGAAAAACTGAAATTTTCTTGTTCTCTGTAACAGTTTTGAAATAAAAATCGCTTACATTTCTCCCTATTTCTCTCACTATTTTTAGGAAAATATGGTATAATACCAAAGATTGAGGTGAATTATGGAATACAAATTATTTGAAGAATTTATTACCCTCCAAGCACTACTCAAAGAACTTGGAATTACACATAGCGGAGGAGCTATTAAATCATTTCTCTCTGAACATTCTGTTTACTTTAATGGGGAATTAGAAAATCGTCGTGGTAAAAAACTTCGTATTGGTGATAAAATTGACATCCCTGACCTGAATATTGATATCTTGTTGACACAACCTACTTCTGAAGAACAGGATAAATACCAAGATGATAAAGTTGAAAAAGAACGAATCGCTAAACTTGTCAAGGAGATGAATAAGGGAGTAAAAAAAGACGACTCTAAACCTACTTCATCACCAAAAAGCAAACAAGCTCCACGATTCCCTGGTAGATAATCATGTGGCTACAACACCTATCTCTCAAAACTTTTCGTAACTACAAAGAGACGAAAATAGACTTTAATCCTAAATTAAATGTCTTTTTAGGACGCAATGCACAAGGTAAAACAAATATGTTAGAGGCTATCTATTTTTTAGCCTTAACACGCAGTCATCGAACTCGAACAGATAAAAATCTAATTCATTTTGATGAAGAACAACTTCATCTTTCAGGTCTCGTTCAGAAAAAAACTGGATCCATTCCTCTAGAAATCGAACTAACACAAAAAGGCCGTGTGACAAAAGTTAATCATTTAAAACAGGCACGACTTTCAGATTACGTAGGACACATGAATGTTGTCTTATTTGCTCCTGAAGATTTACAACTAATTAAAGGAGCACCTTCGGTTCGACGAAAATTCATTGATATGGAGCTTGGGCAAATTAAGCCAATCTATTTATCAGATTTAACCAATTATAACCATATTCTTAAGCAAAGAAATACCTATTTAAAATCAGCTCAAAAAATAGATGAAACCTTCCTTTCAGTACTAGATGATCAGCTAGTCGATTATGGATGTCGTGTAATTAATCACCGCTTAGATTTTATAAAAAAACTAGAGCATTTTGGCCGTAAGAAACATTTTGAACTTTCTAATCAGATTGAAGAGTTGTCAATATCCTATCAATCTTCTGTAAAGTCAACTGAAAAAGAAGACTTATCAGAATCTTTCAAAATTGCTTTAGAAAAAAGTAGGTCCAGAGATTTATTTAAAAAGAATACTGATGTTGGGCCTCATCGAGATGACATTTCTTTTTATATAAATGGGATGGATGCTAGTTTCGGAAGTCAAGGCCAACATCGTAGTCTCGTCCTCTCGATAAAATTAGCAGAAATCGAATTAATGGAAAGTATTACTACAGAATCTCCGATATTATTACTTGACGATGTCATGAGTGAACTTGACAACACTAGACAGTTAAAATTATTAGAAACGATTTCTCAGTCAATCCAAACCTTTATAACAACAACAAGCTTAGATCATCTTCAAAATTTGCCAGAAAATCTAAGTATCTTCACTATTCAGGATGGTAAAGTTGCTGTAAATGAAAATTGACAACATTGTAAAAGAACTCCTGTTTTTACTGGAGTTCTTTTCATTGTTTTTTTACATAGAATAATTTGGTGCCTCATTAGTAATTTGTACATCGTGAGGGTGGCTTTCCTTCAAACCAGCACCAGACATTTCAATAAATTGAGCATTATCGTGTAGCTCTTTAAGGTTAGCTGCACCACAGTAACCCATACCAGAGCGAATACCTCCAATCATTTGGAAGACAATATCAGCTGCCGCTCCTTTATAAGCAACACGACCTTCAATTCCTTCGGGAACGAGTTTGTTTGCTTCGTTGACAGAGCCTTGGAAGTAACGATCGCTTGAACCTTTCTTCATAGCAGCGATTGATCCCATACCACGGTAAGTTTTGAATTTACGTCCTTGGAAGATTTCAGTTTCGCCTGGAGCTTCATCAGTTCCAGCAAACATAGATCCAAGCATAACAGCATTTCCACCAGCCGCAAGTGCTTTTACAATATCTCCAGAATACTTGATTCCACCGTCAGCAATGATAGTCTTACCATATTCACGCGCAACAGCTGCAGCATCGTAGATAGCTGTTACTTGCGGAACACCAACACCTGCAATCACACGAGTAGTACATATAGAACCTGGTCCAATACCAACCTTGACAACGTCTACACCCGCTTCATAAAGAGCACGGGCACCCTCAGCTGTTGCAATATTTCCAGCAATCAAAGTACGATCTGGGAAGTGAGCACGAATCTCAGCAATTTTACGCAAGACACCTGCAGAATGACCATGTGCAGTATCAATAACAATCGCATCCGCTCCTGCTTCAAAAAGAGCCTCTGCACGTTCAAATGTATCTGAAGTAACACCTACTGCACCTGCAACTAATAGACGACCAAACTCATCTTTAGCAGCATTTGGAAACTCAATAACTTTTTCAATATCTTTGATAGTAATCAAACCAGAAAGACGACCTTCTTCATCTACCAAAGGAAGCTTTTCAATACGGTGTTCTTGAAGAATACTCTCAGCTGTTGCAAGATCTGTACCCACAGGAGCAGTAACAAGATTTTCACTGGTCATATGATTTGAGATTGGTTGGTTATAGTCTGAAATAAAACGAAGATCTCGGTTTGTCAAAATACCAACCAATTTACGATTTTCAAGTGTTTCAACAACTGGAACACCACTAATGCGGTAACGACCCATAAGCTCATCTGCTTCAGCAATTGTATGTTCAGGCGTCAAGAAGAACGGATCAATGATAACTCCATTTTCAGAACGTTTTACCTTACGAACCTCGTCTGCTTGTTGAGCGATTGACATGTTTTTATGGATAACTCCGAGACCGCCTGCACGAGCAATAGCAATGGCCATTTGACTCTCTGTAACTGTGTCCATGGCAGCGGTAATAATTGGGATATTTAAAGTCAAATTATCTGCCAATTTAGTTGTTAAATCTGCATCGTTAGGCAACACATGACTTTCAGCTGGAATAAGCAATACATCATCAAAGGTAAAACCTTTTTTCAAAAATTTAGTGTCCCAATTAGACATTCGAAGTTTCCTCTTTTCTTTCTTTTTGAGCTTGACTCTTTTTATATTGTATCTATCATACCATTCTATAAAAATTTGTCAAATGTTACAGGGGTAAATAAAAAACTATCTTTTCTTCGAGATAGAAATGATAGTTTCTTGTAAAATAAGCCTAGTTAAAGTAATGAAGTCCCATGGCTCCTTTAACCTCAGATAGGGTCTGACCTGCAACTTCACGCGCTCTTTCACTACCTTTTTGAAGCATATTATAAACTTCTCCCATATCCTTAGCAAATTCGATACGGCGCTCACGAATAGGACCCAGTTCACGTTCTAATATTTCAAGTAGATAACGCTTGGTCTTCACATCACCAAGACCACCTCGTTGGTAATGTTCTTTCATGTCAGCAATTTCTTGAGCATCTTCTGGACGACCAAAAACATCTAGATAATGGAAAACCATATTTCCTTCAATTTTACCTGGATCCTCAACGCGGATATGATCTGGATCTGTATACATACTCATTACTTTTTTACGCAAAGTATCCGCATCATCAGCTAAATAAATACCATTATTGAGTGATTTAGACATTTTAGCATTTCCATCTAAACCAGGCAAACGCCCTGCTCTCTCATTTTCTGGATAAATACCTTCCGGTTCTACCAAGATATCACAGTTATATGCATTGTTAAAAGAACGAACAATTTCACGAGTCTGCTCAATCATTGGTTTCTGATCTGTCCCAACAGGAACATAGTTGGCCTTAAAGGCTGTGATGTCAGCTGCTTGTGCAATTGGATAAACCAAAAATCCTGTCGGAATGCTTTCTCCAAATCCCTTCTGAGCAATTTCTGTCTTGACAGTTGGATTGCGCTCCAAACGTGCTAATGACACTAAATTCATATAATACATAGACAACTCAGCTAATTCTGGAATTTGACTTTGAATAAAGATAGTTGATTTACTTGGATCCAATCCAACTGCAAGGTAATCCAAAGCTACATTTCCGATAGACTCTACAATGGTTTGAGGGTCTTTAGCATGATCTGTCAAAGCTTGTTGGTCAGCCAAGAACACAAACATATCATACTTATCCTCTTCCTGTAATAATACTCGATTTTTGAGACTTCCAACATAATGTCCAATATGCAATTTTCCTGTTGGACGGTCTCCTGTTAAAATAATGGGTTTAGTCATTTTGTTCTCCTTCGATATAGTCCCTTCAATTATAGCATTTTTTTAATGAAATAACCGTAATTTATCAAAATAAATCAGCCTTGCTATTTACGGATTTGTGTAAAGTATGCTGTAAATTTAATTTACACAAAATTGACAGATAAAAATTTGAATATTTCCGTATTTTCTAGTAGAATAAATATATTACATATATAGGAGAAAAACATTGCTTACAGTATCTGATGTTTCACTACGTTTTAGTGATCGCAAACTTTTTGATGATGTCAATATCAAATTTACAGAAGGAAATACTTACGGATTGATCGGTGCTAATGGTGCCGGAAAATCAACCTTTTTAAAAATTTTAGCCGGAGATATCGAACCTACTACTGGTCACATCTCTCTTGGTCCAGATGAACGTCTCTCTGTTCTTCGTCAAAATCACTTTGACTATGAAGATGAACGTGCCATCGATGTCGTTATAATGGGAAATGAAAAACTTTATAGCATCATGAAGGAGAAAGATGCTATCTACATGAAGGAAGATTTCTCAGATGAGGATGGAGTGCGTGCTGCCGAACTTGAAGGAGAGTTTGCCGAGCTTGGAGGCTGGGAAGCAGAAAGTGAAGCCTCTCAACTACTTCAAAACCTAAACATTCCAGAAGAATTGCACTATCAAAACATGAGCGAATTGGCCAACGGTGAGAAAGTAAAAGTTCTCCTCGCCAAAGCACTTTTTGGTAAACCTGATGTTCTTCTCTTGGACGAGCCTACCAACGGTTTGGATATCCAATCTATTACTTGGTTAGAAGATTTCTTGATTGACTTTGATAACACAGTTATCGTAGTATCCCACGACCGTCACTTCTTAAACAAAGTATGTACTCACATGGCCGACCTTGACTTTGGAAAAATCAAACTCTATGTCGGAAACTATGACTTCTGGAAGGAATCTTCTGAACTCGCTGCTAAATTGCTAGCAGACCGTAATGCTAAAGCAGAAGAAAAAATTAAGCAATTGCAAGAATTCGTAGCTCGTTTCTCTGCTAATGCTTCTAAATCAAGACAAGCAACATCACGTAAGAAAATGCTTGATAAGATTGAACTTGAAGAAATTGTACCATCTAGTCGTAAATATCCATTTATCAACTTTAAAGCGGAACGTGAGATTGGTAATGATCTCTTGACAGTAGAAAATCTAACTGTAAAGATTGATGGTGAGACTATTTTAGATAATATCAGCTTTATCTTGCGTCCAGGTGATAAGACAGCGCTTATTGGACAAAATGACATCCAAACGACTGCATTAATTCGTGCAATCATGGGGGACATTGACTATGAAGGAACTGTCAAGTGGGGAGTAACTACTAGCCGTTCTTACTTGCCAAAAGATAACTCGGCCGATTTTGCAGGGGGAGAGTCAATCCTTGATTGGTTGCGTCAATTCGCAAGTAAAGAAGAAGATGACAATACTTTCCTACGTGGCTTCCTAGGCCGTATGCTCTTCTCTGGAGATGAGGTTAACAAACCTGTCAACGTCTTGTCAGGGGGAGAAAAAGTTCGTGTCATGCTTTCAAAACTTATGCTCTTGAAATCAAATGTCCTTGTACTTGATGATCCAACCAATCACTTGGACTTGGAATCTATCTCAAGCTTGAACGATGGATTGAAAAACTTTAAAGAATCAATCATCTTTGCCAGCCATGACCACGAGTTTATTCAAACTCTAGCTAACCATATCATTGTCTTATCTAAAAAGGGCGTCATTGACCGTATCGATGAAACTTATGATGAATTCCTAGAGAATGCAGAAGTACAAGCAAAAGTTAAAGAACTTTGGAAAGACTAAAAAAATTCAAAACTCAGTTGGGTTAACCAGCTGAGTTTTCTAACATTTTATGAGGTAACATGAAATTATTTTTTAAAACATATTGGACCTATTTTGTTTCTTTCATCATTCCCATAATCATTATGATAGGAGTATATCTATCTCAAGGTATCTACTGGAATAGCGACAACTCTCCTCTATTAGGAGATGGCTTTCATCAATACGTTATTTTTGATGTAGCCTTACGAAATATCCTACATGGAAATGGTAGTCTGTTTTACACCTTTACAAGTGGCCTTGGATTAAATTTCTATGCCCTATCTAGTTATTACTTGGGTAGTTTCCTTTCACCTCTAGTTTACTTTTTTAATCTAACGAATATGCCAGATGCTGTCTATCTGACAACTCTCTTAAAATTTGGATTGATTGGACTGTCAACTTACTTTAGTTTAAATAAATTATTTCAATCGATTCCTAAGCCTTTAAAACTAGCTTTATCTACTTCCTATGCTCTGATGAGTTTCACTGTCAGTCAATTAGAGATAAAAACCTGGCTAGATGTTTTTATCTTGATTCCTTTAATTATAACTGGTTTACAGCTACTTATCACTGAAAAGAAATTCCTATTGTACTTTACAAATCTGTCAATCTTATTTATCCAAAACTATTATTTTGGCTATATGACAGCATTGTTTCTTATTTTCTGGTATCTCTGCCAAATTTCTTGGGACTTTAAAACTCGAAAATCATCTGTTCTTGATTTTGTTGTGACCTCCTTTTTAGCTGGTATGGCTAGTTTGATTCTGACTCTTCCTACTCTATTTGATTTACAGACACATGGGGAAAAATTAACTGAAATTACAAAGTTTCAAACTGAAAGTAGCTGGTATCTTGATCTCTTTGCTAAACAATTCATTGGTTCCTTTGACACAACAAAGTATGGGGCCATCCCAATGATTTTTGTTGGACTACTTCCCTTTATTTTGACCATTTTATTTTTTACGCTGAAATCTATTAAGTTTCACGTGAAACTTATCTATGCAATCTTCTTTGCATTTCTAATTGCTAGCTTTTATATAGAAGCTCTTGATTTATTTTGGCAAGGCATGCATACTCCAAACATGTTTTTACATCGCTATGCTTGGATTTTCTCTACCTTGTTAATTTACACAGCAGCAGAAGTCTTAAAGCGTCTGAAAGAACTTAAAGTCTGGAATTTTTTAGTTTCGCTTTTTCTTATAGTAACAGGATTTTTAGCTACCATCTATCTAAAATCACATTATTCTTTTTTAACAGATTTGAATATTCTGCTTACTCTTGAATTTTTGGTTGTCTATTCGCTTTTACTCCTTGCAGTTATCAAAAAGTTTATCTCTGTAAATCTATTTGCCATTCTAATCTCTTTATTTATAATGGTTGAAATGAGTTTAAATGCTTCATCTCAAATAGACGGAATTGCTAAAGAATGGGGTTTTGCTTCTCGAAGTTCATATAATCGAGATATCCCAGCTATGGAATCTTTCTCAACATATATTGGAAATCAATTTACTCGTAGTGAGAAACTAGAAACTCAAACAGGAAATGACAGTATGAAATTCAACTACAATGGAATCTCTCAATTTTCATCTGTTCGAAATCGTTCAGCAAGCTCTACTTTGGATAAACTTGGGTTTAAATCCTCTGGGACTAATCTCAATCTACGCTATGCAAATAATAGTATTTTGGCTGATAGTTTATTTGGTATCCAGTACAATATCTCAGACAGTCCTATTGATAAGTATGGTTTTAAAGATATCTATCAAAAAGATAATCTTACCCTATATGAAAATCAATACTCTCTTCCGATTGCATTTGCTAGTCAATCTGTTTACAATGATGTCAAGTTCAATGAACACACTTTGGATAATCAGGCCTCGTTTTTAAATCAACTTGCTAACGTCAATTTTGATTATTTTTCTCCAATACCTTATGACAAAACAGAAAATACTAATGATTTGATTAGTGTCACAAGTTCTTCAACTGAGGATGCAGCAATCCAGTATCAAATTGAAGTGCCAGAAAACAGCCAAGTTTATCTTTCTTTCACAAACCTTCACTTTTCTAATGACAAACAAAAAAAGGTTGACATCCTTGTAAATGGAGAAAAGAAAACTTTTACAACTGATAATGTCTTCTCCTTCTTTAATCTAGGTTATACAAAAGAGACAAAAACTTTCAATATTTATATTAGTTTCCCTGGAAATTCACAAGTATCATTTGAATCTCCTACCTTCTATCGTTTAGATACCCAAACTTTAACTGAGGCAATTCAAAAAATTAAAGAACAGCCTGTAACAGTATCAACTTCTAAAAACAAGGTTTTTGCTACATATGATGTCCAACAAGATACATCTATTTTTTTCACCATTCCTTATGACAAAGGTTGGTCTGCCTACCAAGATGGTAAGAAAATAGAGATTAAACAAGCTCAAACTGGCTTTATGAAAGTTGACGTTCCTAAGGGAAAAGAAATTATTACACTTTCCTTTATTCCCAATGGTTTTATTACTGGATCAATCTGTTCCTTTACTTCACTTTTACTATTTGGAATTTATAATCACAAACGAAAGACATCTAATCATGACCACCCGTCAAACGGGTGGTTTGTCCCAGGGCTATAAGCCCAAATTACCAGCCAGCGCCTAAAGACGCTGGCTTTCACTTTGTTCAAGCCTTATTGCTCTTGACTCGTCACTTGCCT
>NZ_JASHCQ010000017.1:0-33778 GCF_047464035.1 Streptococcus mitis | reverse complement strand
GTTGATTGAAGCTTTGACCTTGCTTTCTCAATTCATATATTTGAACTTTATCTTCATAAGTTAATTTCATAATAAAACACCCCAAAAGTTAGATTTTTTCTGTCTAACTTTTGGGGTGCAGTTCAAATTGGTGGGTTTTATTATGCACTATTTTCCAAAAATCTCTTTGAGGTCTGCCTCTGTAATCCCAATCATGGCTGGGATGCTGTCCCAGTTTTCTTCTGTCAGGATGTAGGATTGTTCAGAGTCACTTGATGTGGCAGTTTCAGAGATAGATTGTTGCTTTTCTTCAACATTCTCCAATAAATCACTGAAACGTTCAATCAGATAGGTTTTTCGGGCAGTTCCGATATGTTGGGTAGCATAGTCGAAGGCCTGTAATTCGCCTAGTAAGATAAGCTTGCTTTTGGCGCGTGTAATGGCTGTATAGATGAGATTTCGCTCCAGCATGCGCCTGCTAGCACTGGTAATCGGTAGGATGACAACAGGAAACTCGCTTCCCTGGGACTTATGGATACTCATGGCATAGGCCAGGCGAATCTTGTACCATTCGTTACGTGGGTAAGAGACCTCGTTGCCATCAAAATCAATGACAATCTCGTCTTGTTTCGATTCGGTATATTTACCAGGAATCAGGTCTGTGATGGCTCCTAAATCTCCATTAAAGACATTGATTTCAGCATCGTTGACCAAATGAATGACCTTATCCCCCTTACGATAGTGGCACTGGGGAGCTTCAAAACTGAGTTGGTCTTTTTGTGGTGGATTGAGCAGGTCTTGCATGAGTTGGTTGATGGAATCAATCCCTGCAGTCCCTCGGTACATGGGAGCCAGAACCTGAATATCACGAGCAGGGATACCACTTCTAAGGGCAGCGCCTAAAATCTTTTCAATAGTAGCAGGGATATGACCACTAGCGATTTCAAAGTAGGAACGGTCTGCTTTTTTCTGGGTGAAATCAGCTGGCAAGATACCCTGTCGAATCTGACTAGCTAGGGTGACGATGGTTGATTCTTCGCTTTGTCGATAAATTTTTTCCAAGCGAGTCTGAGGAATCAAGGGAATATGAAGCAAATCCGCTAGAACCTGTCCAGGGCTGACAGAAGGCAACTGGTCGCTGTCACCCACTATGAGGATCTTGCTGTTAGAAGAGATGTTGGAGAAGAGTTGGTTGGCCAGCCAAGTATCAACCATAGAAAATTCATCCACGATAATAAAGTCGGCATCCAGATAATCTTCCAGATGGCTGGTGTCATCGTCGCCTGTCATTCCCAAGTGACGGTGTATGGTCGCGCTAGGCAAACCTGTCAATTCATTCATGCGTCGAGCGGCTCGTCCAGTTGGAGCAGCAAGAAGAATAGGCAAATTGCTTTTTTTCCTGAGGTCAAGCCCTTCTAAAAGGGCATAAACAGCGATAATCCCATTGATAACCGTTGTCTTACCAGTACCAGGTCCACCTGTTAGGATAAAGACTTTATTCTGGATAGCATCGCAGATAGCTTGTTTTTGAATGCTATCATAGTGGATTCCCAGATCTTCCTCGACAGTAGTGATATGTTTTTGAATGGTTTCCATATCTGGGCTCTTTTGTTCTCTTTTTTCAAGGATACGAACCAAGTGACTGCGGATGCCTTCCTCAGCGAAAAAGAGGCTGTTGTCAAAAATCTTGGTATCAATCTGCTGAACCTTGTCTTCTTCGATCAGGTAGGAGAGCTCTTGGGCCACTTGGCTGGGATCCAGTTCAACGGGGCGGGAAGACTCAAGGAGGGTAAGGGTTTGTTCTAGTAAATCCCGTGCTTCAACATAGGTATCCCCTGTTTCCATACAGGCCTGAAAAAGACTGTGAACTAGACCGGCGCGGAAGCGTTCAGGAGCCTGACTTTCGATGCCTAGTTCCTCTGCTAATTGGTCAGCAATGGTAAATCCCAAGCCCTTGATATCCTCAACCAGCTGGTAGGGATAATTTTCAACCACATCAAGGGTTTCTTCCTTGTAAAAGTCTTGAATCTGAAAGGCTAATTTATTGGGAATACCGTAGTTAGCAAGTTTGGCCAAAACCATCTCGGTTCCGTAGTTGAGACGGAGGGTGGAGACGAAAGCCTCGCGATTTTTGGCAGAGAGTCCTGCGATGCCTTCTAACTTTTCTGGGTGTTGCAGAATTTCGTCAATGGTATTTTCGCCATAGGTATCCACAATTTTCTGAGCAGTCTTGAGACCAATCCCCTTGAAATGGCTACTTGAAAAGTACTTAACCAAGCCCTTGCTAGTTGGTTTTGAGCGTTCATATCGGCTGATTTGCAGTTGCTTCCCATACTTGGAGTGCTGGACAATTTGTCCCCAAAAAGTATAGTCTTCTCCCTCAATCACATCAGCCATGGTGCCCGTGACAATGATTTCAAAATCATCAAAATCCTCTGCGTCTGTATCGTCGATTTCTAGGAGAAGGATGCGATAAAAATTGCTGGGATTTTCAAAAATAATCCGTTCAATGGTTCCTGAAAAATAAACTTCCATAAAATTCCTTTGCATGAATAGGTGAGAGTTGGGGGATATTATAGTCAATAAATAATCATCTTCTCACGATAGAAGAAGAGGCTGAGATTGGTGATTCTCGGCCTCTTAGGTCTCTTAAAATGTTCCGATACGGGTGATTGGCCAGAAGCGGAATTTAGCTTCCCCTGTGATATCTTTTGCTTTAAAAGTACCTACGTGGCGACTGTCACTTGAAACCAAGCGGTCATCTCCGAGGAGAAGGTATTCTCCTTCTGGGACGGTAAAGCTAAAGTTGGTATTGTAGTTGACATCAACTGTGAAGGCTTGGGCTTTCTCAGCAATACTTCTAAAGAAGGTTCCTTTATTTCCTTCAAAGCCCTTGCCTGAGTAGGTGCTTTGGAGTTTGTCATCCTTGAAGCGTTTGATATAGTCAGCTAGATAAGGTTCATCTGTCTCTTTGTCATTGATGTAAAGTTTATCATTTTCGTAACGGATGGTATCGCCAGGCATTCCGATGACACGTTTGACAATGTCCTTATTGCCATCTTCCTCATGGGCAACCACGATATCAAATCGGTCAATAGGTAGGTGTTTGACAACAAAGAGGATTTCGCCATCCGCTAGGGTAGGATCCATGGAATGCCCTTCTACGCGGACATTGCTCCAAAAAAAGATACGACTTAAAGCTAGTAATGACAGAATTAGGAGGAACAATCCCCACTCTTTTAAGAAATTTTTAAATGAATTCATAACTTACCTTTCTAAGCGTTTTTTCGCTTTTTCAGTATTTTTAAAGTGCAGTTTGGCGCAGAAATTGAGTCCTTGCATGCCATAGGCTTGCAAAATCTGGCTAGCCACCTTATCAGAAGCCGTTCCAGCTCCACTTGGAAGTTGATAGCCCAGTTCTCGTCCCAGATTTTCAAGATTTTCCAGAAAGAGATCACGCGCAATGACAGAAGAAACTGCGACAGCCAAGTATTTGCCCTCAGCCTTTTCTTCTAAGCTGATAGGATTGCTGAAACGATTGGCCTCTTGTGCCAAGTACTTGTCATAATTTTTAGCGCTGGTAAAGGCATCAATCACAATTTTCTCAGGCTGAAGTCCTTTTTGAAGAAGGAGATAGATAGCCTGATTATGGAGGGCTACCTTAACAGAAACAGCGTTGTAGCGGTCTCCAATGACCTCGTTGTACTTGCTTGGTGAGAGAAGCAGTGCCTGGTGCTGGATTTTTTCCTTGAGGATAGGGGCAATCTGACGGATCTTTTGGTCGGTCAGAGTTTTAGAATCCCCCACACCAAGTTGGCGTAAGAAGGCATGCTGGTCAGGTGTGACAAAGGAAGCCACAACTGCAAGTCCACCAAAGTAGGAACCATTTCCTACCTCATCTGTCCCAATTAAAGGGAAATTTTGTCCCCTGTTTTCCTCTACAAGTTGATAGCCAAAGAAACGAGCATATTTCTCAGCTCCTTCACCCTGAAGCAAGACCTTTCCAGAAGTATAGATAGAAGCCGTTGCTTGAGGTAGTCGCAAAAAGTAGCGAATATAGGGATTCTTGCTGGGAGCCAGACTGGTCTGATAGTGTTCAAGAAAAGCCCGAATCTCCTTTTCGCTTGGTGTGAGTGTTATACTTGCCATAGTTTCTATTGTACCATAAAAGCAGGCAAATTTGTAAAAACTGACAAAATTAGCGAATTTTGGTATAATATCGTGAGGTGAATTTTATGGCAAATCTAAATCGATTCAAATTTACATTCGGGGAAAAATCATTAACCTTGACAAGCGAGCATGACAATCTCTTTATGGAGGAAATCGCTAAGGTTGCGACAGAAAAATACCAAGCAATTAAAGAACAAATGCCTAGCGCAGATGATGAAACAATCGCTCTTTTGTTGGCAGTCAACTGTTTATCAACTCAACTCAGCCGTGAGATTGAATTTGATGATAAGGAGCAAGAGCTAGAAGAACTCCGTCACAAGCTTGTGACTTGCAAGCAAGAACAGAGCAAGATTGAGGATTCCTTATGATTTCACTCTTTCTTCTATTGGTCTTGGCTTGGGGATTTTATATCGGCTATCGGAGAGGCCTGCTCTTACAGCTTTATTACCTGATTTCAGCCATGGCATCGGCTTTTATGGCTGGCCAGTTTTATAAGGGGCTTGGAGAGCAATTCCATTTATTGCTCCCTTATGCAAATCCGCAGGAAGGTCAGGGGACTTTCTTTTTCCCATCGGATCAACTCTTTCAGTTGGATAAGGTCTTTTACGCAGGGATCGGCTACTTGCTTGTATTTGGGATAGTTTATAGCATCGGTCGTTTGCTTGGTCTCCTCTTACACTTGATTCCTAGTAAAAAACTGGGTGGCAAGTTGTTCCAAGTTTCAGCAGGGATTTTGTCCATGTTGGTGACCTTATTTGTCTTGCAAATGGCTTTGACCATCTTGGCGACTATTCCCATGGCAGCTATACAAAATCCTCTTGAAAAGAGTATCGTCGCAAAACACATCATCCAGAGCATACCGGTAACAACCAGTTGGCTCAAACAAATCTGGGTGACAAATTTAATCGGATAAAAAGGGCAGGAATTTTCCTAGCCCTTTGTTTACAGATTTGACTCGAATCTATTAGAATGTATGAAGCTTAATACTATTCGAAAATCTCTTCAAACTACGTCAGCTTCCATCTACAACCTCAAAACACTGTTTTGAGCAACCTGCGGCTAGCTTCCTAGTTTGCTCTTTGATTTTCATTGAGTATACCACACCTAGACATTCAAAGACAAGGAAATAAAGATGAATAAGAAAATATTAGAAACATTAGAGTTCAATAAGGTCAAGGCCTTGTTTGAGCCTCATTTGTTGACCGAGCAGGGCTTGGAGCAATTGAGACAGCTGGCTCCGACTGACAAAGCAGATAAAATCAAACAGGCTTTTGCTGAGATGAAGGAAATGCAGGCTCTTTTCGTCGAGCAACCGCATTTCACGATTCTCTCAACTAAGGAAATTGCAGGAGTCTGCAAGCGGTTGGAAATGGGGGCGGACCTCAATATCGAGGAGTTCCTACTCTTGAAGCGTGTACTTCTTGCCAGCCGAGAACTGCAAAGTTTTTATGCCAATCTGGAAAATGTCAGCTTGGAAGAATTAGCCCTTTGGTTTGAAAAATTACACGATTTTCCGCAATTACAAGGAAATCTCCAAGCCTTCAATGATGCAGGTTTTATTGAAAATTTTGCCAGTGAAGAATTGGCGCGAATCCGTCGAAAAATCCATGATAGCGAGAGTCAGGTACGCGATGTTTTACAGGAC
The DNA here is from genome assembly GCF_047464035.1 of Streptococcus mitis. GTDB lineage: Bacteria > Bacillota > Bacilli > Lactobacillales > Streptococcaceae > Streptococcus > Streptococcus mitis_DX. The sequence continues at coordinate 27,984 of NZ_JASHCQ010000017.1, read as the reverse complement.
CTGCTCAAGCAAAAAGCGCAGATGTTGACAGAAGGGATTATTGCCAGCAGAAACGGCCGTCAGGTTCTACCTGTCAAAAACACCTACCGCAATAAGATTGCAGGTGTCGTTCATGATATTTCTGCTAGTGGAAATACCGTCTACATCGAACCCCGTGAGGTGGTCAAACTGAGCGAAGAAATTGCCAGTCTGCGAGCAGATGAGCGCTATGAAATGCTTCGCATTCTCCAAGAAATCTCGGAGCGTGTTCGTCCTCATGCGGCTGAAATTGCCAATGATGCTTGGATTATCGGCCATCTGGACTTGATTCGTGCCAAGGTTCGCTTTATTCAAGAAAGGCAAGCAGTCGTTCCTCAGCTGTCAGAAAATCAGGAGATTCAATTGCTTCATGTCTGCCATCCTCTGGTCAAAAATGCCGTCGCAAATGATGTCCATTTTGGTCAAGATTTAACAGCGATTGTCATTACAGGTCCCAATACAGGTGGGAAGACCATCATGCTCAAAACTCTGGGATTGACGCAGGTTATGGCCCAGTCAGGTTTACCGATTTTAGCAGACAAGGGAAGTCGTGTTGGTATCTTTGAAGAAATCTTTGCCGATATTGGAGATGAGCAGTCTATTGAGCAGAGCTTGTCTACCTTCTCTAGCCACATGACCAATATTGTGGATATTCTTGGCAAGGTCAATCAACATTCACTCTTGCTCTTGGATGAGTTGGGGGCTGGTACAGATCCCCAAGAGGGAGCCGCCCTTGCCATGGCTATTCTGGAAGACCTTCGTCTGCGTCAAGTCAAGACCATGGCTACTACTCACTATCCAGAGCTCAAGGCCTACGGTATTGAGACAGCCTTTGTGCAAAATGCCAGCATGGAGTTTGATACTGCAACTCTTCGCCCGACCTATCGCTTTATGCAGGGTGTTCCTGGTCGAAGCAATGCATTTGAAATTGCCAAACGTCTAGGCCTATCTGAGGTTATCGTGGGGGATGCCAGTCAGCAGGTTGATCAGGACAATGATGTCAATCGGATTATTGAGCAACTGGAAGAGCAGACGCTGGAAAGCCGTAAACGTTTGGACAATATCCGTGAGGTGGAGCAAGAAAATCTCAAGATGAACCGTGCTCTCAAAAAGCTCTACAATGAGCTTAATCGTGAAAAGGAAACAGAGCTTAACAAGGCGCGTGAACAGGCTGCTGAGATTGTGGACATGGCCCTAAGTGAAAGTGACCAGATTCTCAAAAATCTCCACAGCAAATCCCAACTCAAGCCCCACGAAATCATTGAAGCCAAGGCCAAGCTGAAAAAATTAGCTCCTGAAAAAGTAGATTTGTCTAAAAATAAGGTTCTTCAAAAGGCCAAGAAAAAACGAGCTCCAAAGGTGGGAGATGATATCGTGGTTCTCAGTTATGGCCAGCGAGGTACCTTGACCAGTCAACTCAAGGACGGCCGCTGGGAAGCCCAAGTCGGCTTGATTAAGATGACTTTAGAAGAGAAAGAATTTGACCTTGTTCAAGCTCAGCAAGAAAAGCAAGTCAAGAAAAAACAAGTCAATATCGTGAAACGAACTTCTGGTCGTGGTCCACAAGCTAGACTGGACCTTCGAGGCAAACGTTATGAAGAGGCCATGAATGAGCTAGATGCCTTTATCGACCAAGCCTTGCTTAACAATATGGCACAAGTTGATATCATCCATGGTATCGGAACAGGTGTCATCCGTGAAGGTGTCACCAAATACCTACAAAGAAACAAGCATGTCAAGAGTTTCGGCTATGCCCCACAAAATGCTGGAGGCAGTGGTGCGACTATTGTCACTTTTAAAGGATAGCAGTATTTTGGACTTTATACAGTAAAAACTGTTGAATTAAGTTTTACTGATAAACACATTGACAAAAGCCAACATTTTTTGTAAAATAAGAATCAATTAAATACCAACACCGAATGAAGTTTAATAGAAGTGGGGAATCGTTTGATTTTCCATGACTGTAAATGGACGGAACTCTGGAGAGACCGTAAAGGCACCGAAGGGGCAAGGCAGGCAACTGCTCAAACTCTCAGGTAAAAGGACAGAGCTAGGATAGACCGCTTTTTAGCATTTATCTAAGCATTCCAGAGTACATGTGTTTTGCATGTGCTCTTTCTTTTGGGGTTGAAAAGATAGGAGAAGGAAATGTTAGAATTGCTTAAATCAATCGATGCTTTTGCGTGGGGCCCACCCCTTTTGATTTTATTGGCCGGAACAGGAATTTACCTAACTGCTCGTCTAGGACTTTTGCAGGTTTTGCGTCTGCCCAAGGCTTTCCAGCTTATTTTTACTAAGGACAAGGGGCATGGCGATGTATCCAGCTTTGCGGCCTTGTGTACAGCCCTAGCAGCGACAGTTGGTACGGGAAATATTATCGGGGTGGCGACGGCTATCAAGGTCGGTGGACCAGGAGCCCTCTTTTGGATGTGGATGGCTGCTTTCTTTGGGATGGCTACCAAGTATGCGGAAGGACTACTAGCTATCAAATACCGCACCAAGGACGACCATGGTGCAGTAGCGGGAGGTCCCATGCACTATATCCTTCTAGGGATGGGAGAAAAGTGGCGACCACTTGCCATCTTCTTTGCCCTGGCAGGTGTGCTAGTAGCTTTGCTGGGAATCGGAACCTTCACCCAAGTGAACTCGATTACAGAATCTATCCAAAATACAACGGCTATTTCACCAGCCATCACAGCTCTTGTGTTGTCTGTATTTGTAGCGATTGCTGTCTTTGGTGGACTCAAGTCCATCTCTAAGGTGTCAACTACTGTTGTTCCTTTTATGGCTATCATCTATATTTTAGGAACTCTTACAGTTATTTTCTTTAATATTGGAAAAATTCCTGCCACAATCGCTTTAATCTTGACATCCGCTTTTAGTCCAGTTGCTGCGGTAGGTGGATTTGCCGGTGCTAGCATTCGAATGGCTATTCAAAATGGTGTAGCGCGTGGTGTGTTTTCAAATGAGTCTGGTCTGGGTTCTGCTCCCATTGCAGCAGCTGCAGCTAAGACAAATGAACCGGTAGAGCAAGGCTTGATTTCCATGACAGGAACCTTTATTGATACACTCATTATCTGTACCTTGACTGGTTTGACCATCTTGGTAACTGGTGTTTGGAGTGGTGATTTGAATGGAGTTGCCTTGACTCAGTCAGCCTTCTCAACAGTCTTTTCACACTTTGGACCTGCCCTTTTGACCATCTTCCTTGTGCTCTTTGCCTTTACAACGATTCTAGGTTGGAACTACTACGGTGAACGCTGTTTTGAGTTTCTCTTTGGCGTTCGCTTTATCTGGCTCTATCGAGTGGTCTTTGTACTCATGGTCTTGTTGGGAGGATTTATCGAGTTGGATATGGTTTGGATTATCGCAGATATTGTCAACGCTTTGATGGCTCTGCCAAACTTGATTGCCCTCTTAGTCTTGTCACCAGTCGTCATTGCTGAGACTAAAAAGTATTTTGATAAATAATGAAATCACACAGCTCGTGTGATTTTTTGCTTTCATAAAAAATTTCTATCAGTGCAATTTAAAATATATATTATGCACGGTATAGAATCTGTGATAGACTAGATTTCAACAACATGAAAAGAGGTTTTATGATGACAACATTTACCATCCATACAGTAGAATCAGCACCAGCAGAAGTGAAAGAAGTTCTTGAAACAGTAGAAAAAGATAACAATGGCTATATTCCCAACCTAATCGGTCTCTTGGCCAATGCACCGACTGCTCTAGAGGCTTACCGTACTGTCGGAGCTATCAACCGTCGCAACAGCCTGACACCTGTTGAGCGTGAAGTGGTGCAAATCACGGCAGCAGTAACTAATGGTTGTGCCTTCTGCGTCGCAGGTCACACAGCCTTTTCCATCAAACAAATCCAGATGAACGATGACCTTCTTCAAGCCCTTCGCAATCGTACTCCAATCGAAACAGATCCTAAATTAGACACTCTGGCTAAGTTTACTTTGGCAGTTAGCAATACCAAGGGCCGTGTAGGAGATGAAGCCTTGGCTGAGTTTCTAGAAGCTGGCTACACTCAACAAAATGCCTTGGATGTGGTTCTTGGTGTCAGCCTAGCAAGCCTCTGTAACTATGCCAATAACCTAGCCAATACACCCATTAACCCAGAATTGCAACCTTATGCTTAATACTTATCTGAGTAAAATGAAGTCTGAAATAATCGGACTTCGTTTTTTTAGCACCTCATTTAAGCGCTTTTATGCTATACTGAAACTAACATGATTATTGGAGGTTAGGATGAAAAAACTCCCCTTGGTATTTTCTGGTTGTTTGCTAGGTTTGGCAGGAGCTGGAAATCTTATTTTAGATACGTTGCCGTTTCTGTCCCATCTGTTGAGTCTGACAGGTTTGAGTTTGTGGATTTACTTTCTGCTTCTGCATCTCTTTAATTGGAAAGAGACCAAGCAAGAATTGACCAAGCCCCCTCTTTTGTCAGGAATGGCGACCTTTCCTATGGCTGGGATGATTTTATCTACCTATGTTTTTCGCGTCTTCCCTCATCTTCCTTTGGTAGCGCAAGGGCTCTGGTGGTTTTCATTTCTCTTGGATTTGGCCTTGATTGCTGGTTTCACCATCAAGTTTGCTTATCCAGGCAAGAGAGTCAATGCTACTCCAAGCTGGACGGTACTTTATGTGGGGATAGCAGTGGCTGCCTTAACCTATCCTCTCGTAGGCATTATCGAAATTGCCTATGCGACCTTGAGTTTTGGTTTTCTCCTAACCTTCTATCTCTATCCCCTTATTTATAGCGATTTAAAGAAACATCCACTCCTACTAGCCTTGCTTGGTCAAGAAGGAATCTACTGTGCTCCTTTCTCTCTACTCTTGGCTTCCCTAGTTCGAGTTGGAGGAGAGAGCCTACCGACTTGGCTATTAGTTGTGATGATTTTGGCTTCCCAATCCTTCTTTTTCTTTGTTTTGACTCGCCTGCCCAACATTTTAAAACATGGCTTTCAACCAGCCTTTTCAGCCCTCACCTTCCCAACTATTATCACGGCTACCTCGCTCAAGATGGCTCAGGGAATCTTGAAACTTCCATTTTTGGATTATTTAGTACTGGCTGAAACCGCTATTTGCTTAATTATTTTAGTCTTTGTACTAGGTTCTTATCTGAATTGGTTACGAAAAAAGGTCTAGCTAGAAATAGCTAAACCTTATTTTTTATGGTTTGATAACCTCAGCTCCGCCCATGTATGGACGAAGTGCTTCTGGGATGGTCACAGAACCATCTTCATTTTGGTAGTTTTCAAGAATAGCAGCCACTGTACGTCCAACTGCAAGTCCAGAACCGTTCAAGGTATGGAGGAGTTTCACCTTGCCGTCTGCTTCATCACGGTAACGGATTTGGGCACGACGGGCTTGGAAATCTTCTGTGTTTGAACAACTTGAGATTTCACGGTAGGTATTTTGCGCTGGAATCCAAACTTCCAAGTCGTAAGTTTTAGCAGCTGAGAAGCCCATATCTCCTGTAGAGAGAGCAACGACACGGTATGGAAGGTTAAGTTTTTGAAGGATATTTTCAGCGTTGGCTGTCATTTTTTCCAATTCTTCATAAGATTCTTCTGGCTTGGCAAATTTAACCATTTCAACCTTGTGGAATTGGTGCAAACGAATCAAGCCACGAGTATCACGACCGGCAGAACCAGCCTCAGAACGGAATGATGGACTCATAGCAGTGAAGTAGATTGGCAGGTCTTTACCGTCCAGGATTTCATCACGGTAGTAGTTTGTCAGAGGAACTTCAGCTGTAGGAATAAGGACGTAATTGCTATCGCTGAGTTCAAAAGTATCTTCCTTGAATTTTGGATATTGACCAGTACCAAACATAGAGTCATGGTTAACCATGTAAGGCGTGATGACTTCCGTATAGCCTTCTTTTCCATGTTCATCCAACATAAAGTTGTAGATGGCACGTTCCAAACGAGCACCGAGACCTTTATAGAAGAGGAAACGAGCGCCTGTTACCTTACCACCGCGTTCCCAGTCAAGGATACCAAGATCTTCACCAAGATCCCAGTGAGCTTTTGGCTCGAAATCGAACTCGCGTGGAGTACCCCAACGGCGAACTTCCACATTGTCATCTTCGTCAGCCCCAACAGGAACGCTGTCAGCTGGGATGTTTGGAAGAGTAGTAGTAAATTCTGTCAATTTAGCATCGATTTCTGCCAATTCAGCATCCAAGGCTTTGACTTCAGCAGATAGAGTTTGCATGGCAGCAATCTTGTCATCTGCATTTTCCTTGTTGCGTTTGGCTTGGGCAATCTCAGCAGAAACTGTGTTACGTTCTGCTTTTAAAGTTTCAACCTTGACCAAGATGTCACGACGTTTAGCATCGATTTCTTTCATCTCGTTTAAGATAGCAGCATCTACACCACGTGTAGCTAATTTTTCTGCGACAGCATCAAAGTCTGTACGAATACGTTTGATATCTAACATAAGAACTCCTTTATGAAAAAAGCACACCTGACAAAGCGTTGGAGTGGCAGGGCCACGGTTCCATCCAACTTCACAGGTGTGCACTTGATTGTGTATGTAATTGTTACTAACGGTAGAATTTCACCTATCCCTCCTATCTGCTCGCAGCACCCGCAGACTTTCTGAAAGAAGAAGATAACCTACTTATCCGTTGCTATGATTATACTAAAGTTTCTACTTTTTTGCAAATAGATTTTTAAATTTTTGACCAATGGTTTGAATCAGGGTAGGAAGTTTGACGACCTTGTCATTGCCCAGCTTTTCGCGTGCAATTTTGAGAATGGCACCTGAGTCTTTTGAAGCAAAGAGGAATTTTCCTCTGTCTGTAAAGACTTCGAAGTGGCGACTGATTTTGCGACCAGAGACATTAGCTCCAATCTGGTTGATATGGCTCCAAGGAATCTGGATAAATTGTTCAACATTGACATCTGGGTAAAATTCCAGAGCCTGATCTCCGACAAGGAATTTCCCAACTTTCCCAGCTATGGAGAGATAGGAAGTTCCTGTCGTATTGAGGAGCACTGTTTTGTTAAGAGATTGGGCCATGATTAATCTTCCTTGTTTTCACCGAAAAAGGCATTGTAGAGGGCTTTAATAGCTGCTTTCTCTTGGTCTTTATGGACAACAAACATAATAGAAACTTCACTAGAACCTTGAGACATCATCTGGATGTTGATCTTGTTTTCAGATAGAGCGCGTGTCGCAGTGGCAGTTACTCCGATGTGACTCTTCATTTTTTCACCAACAATCATAATGATTGAAAGGTCGTGTTCGATTTCTGCATGATCTACTTCAGCCTTTTGAACCAACTGACGAAGGATTTCTTCTTCCTTGATAGGAGTTAGTTCGCGAGAACGGAGAATGATAGAAAGATCGTCGATACCTGTTGGCATATGTTCCCAACCGATGTTAAGATCTTCAAGGATTTGAAGAACCTTGCGTCCAAATCCAACTTCACGGTTCATGAGGTATTTCGACATGTTGATGCTGACAAAGCCTGAGTCACCAGCAATTCCTACTACTGGGAATTCATCACTACTGTGTTTTAGAACGATACGAGTACCTGGATGGTCAGGATTGTTGGTATTCTTGATAACTAGAGGAATTTTTCCTCGGTAGGCAGGAAGAAGGGCTTCGTCATGAAGGACTGAGAATCCTGCATAGGCCAACTCACGCATTTCACGGTAGGTCAACTCAGGGATTGAGTGTGGTTGGTGGATAATACCAGGGTGAGCCGCAAAGATACCATCAACGTCTGTAAAGTTTTCATAGAGGTCTGCCTTAACACCGGCAGCAATGATAGAACCTGTAATGTCTGATCCTCCACGTGAGAAGGTACAGATCTGATTTTCCTTGGTAACTCCAAAGAAACCAGGAATGACAAGGACTTCATTTGCATTTGTCAATTCTTCAATCTTGTCATAACTTGATGGAATGATGCGAGCGTGACCAGGCTCACTTGTGACCACAATACCAGCTTCTCGAGGATGCACATAGCGTGCATCAATCCCATTTTGGTTAAAGTAGGTAGCAATCAATTTAGCATTGTTATTTTCACCGGCTGCTAGGAAAGTATCGTAGAGAAATTCATTTTCTTCAATAGGAAGAGTGGCTAAGGCGCGAATGCTTTTTGAAATTTTCTCTAGCACAGCTGGTTTCAGTCCTAATTCACTAACCATAGCGGCATAGCGGTCGATAATCCAGTTTTGGCTCTTGCTAATATCGTTACCAGCAACATAGTCGCGGTAGTATTTAATCAAGGCATCCGTAACCTTAGTATCTTCAGCATTGCGTTTACCAGGCGCAGAAACGACTACAAAACGGCGCTCTTTATCGCTTTTGACGATGTTCAAAACTTTTTCTAATTGACTAGCAGAGGCAAGAGAGCTACCTCCAAATTTAACAACTTTCATAAGAACTCCTAAAGTAAGTATTTTATACGATTATAGCAGAAAGAAAGCCTTTTTTCAATGAAGAAAGTAAGATGCTTTCTAGGATAAAGCGATCCTTGCCAATCGGCTGAGACACTTTTAGTCGATTTTTCCTTGCTTTCGAGTTTTAAAAAAGATATACTTTGAAAATAAAATAATTTAATACTCAATGAAAATCAAAGAGCAAACTAGGAAGCTAGCCGTAGACAGTACTTGAGTACGGCAAGGCGAAGCTGACGTGGTTTGAATTTGATTTTCGAAGAGTATAAACTGCTTATAAAATAAAAAGGAGTCCCGATGGAACACATTATTTATCAGCTTGAAGAGGATTTGGCAATCCTTACCTTAAATCGTCCTGAGGTTGCGAATGGTTTTCATATTCCTATGTGTGAGGAGATTTTAGAAGCTCTGACTTTGGCAGAAGAGGATCCGGCTGTGCATTTTGTATTAATCAACGCGAATGGCAAAGTCTTTTCAGTTGGGGGAGATTTAGTAGAGATGAAGCGGGCGGTGGATGAGGATGATATTCCATCATTGACAAAAATCGCAGAATTAGTCAATACTATTTCTTATAAAATCAAGCAAATTGCTAAACCTGTCTTGATGGAGGTTGATGGGGCAGTTGCAGGTGCCGCAGCGAATATGGCTGTTGCTGCAGATTTCTGTCTGGCAACGGATAAGGCTAAATTTATCCAAGCTTTTGTTGGAGTTGGCCTGGCTCCGGATGCAGGAGGAATTCATCTCTTGAGTCGAAGTATTGGTGTGACGCGTGCTGCTCAATTAGCTATGACAGGAGAAGCTTTAACGGCAGACAAAGCTTTAGAATGGGGACTAGTTTACCGTGTCTGTGAAGCTGATAAACTTGAAAAGACGAGAGAACAGCTTCTTAAAAAATTGAGACGAGGGTCAGCTAATTCCTATGCTGCCATTAAGAAGTTGGTCTGGGAGAGCCAATTCAAAGACTGGCAGGATTATGCTGCTTTAGAATTGAACCTACAGGAATCTTTGGCTCAAACAGAGGATTTCAAAGCGGGAGTTCGGGCTCATTCGGAGCGAAGAAGACCTAAATTTACAGGAAAATAAAAAAATACTTGCACTGTTCTTTGAACTTTGATATAATTTTTCTGTCAAATGTTTTGATTGTGAAAGTTTTTTGAAAAGGAGGGAAAAGAGATTGGACTACCAACGAATTAATGAATATTTAACATCTATATTTAACAATGTCCTCGTCATCGAGGAAGTTAGCTTGAGGGGTAGTCGTTTCAAGGATATCTCCATCAAAGAAATGCATACGATTGATGTGATTGGAAAAGTTCCAGATGTGACACCAAGTCAAGTGTCAAAAGAGTTGATGGTTACTCTTGGGACAGTTACGACTAGTTTGAATAATCTCGAACGCAAGGGTTACATTGAACGCATTCGTTCAGAACATGATCGACGTGTGGTACATCTGCATTTGACAAAGAAAGGTCGCTTGGTTCATAGGCTACATAAACGCTTCCACAAGGCTATGGTTGAAAAAATCATTGATGGTATGAGTAAGCAAGAGATGGAGGTTATGAGCAAAGGTTTGACCAATCTTTATCAATTTTTGGAGGATTTGAGATAATGGCTTTTGCAAAAATAAGCCAGGTTGCTCATTATGTGCCAGAGCAAGTGGTTACAAATCATGATTTGGCTCAGATTATGGATACCAATGATGAGTGGATTTCAAGTCGGACGGGAATACGTCAAAGACATATTTCAAGAACAGAATCTACTAGTGATTTAGCTACAAAGGTTGCTAAGAAACTGATGGCAAAAGCTGAAATCACAGGAGAGGAGTTGGATTTTATCATCCTAGCTACCATCACTCCAGATTCGATGATGCCCTCTACAGCTGCTCGTGTCCAAGCCAATATTGGTGCTAATAAGGCCTTTGCTTTTGACCTAACAGCGGCTTGCAGTGGATTTGTATTTGCTCTTTCAACTGCTGAAAAGTTTATCGCTTCTGGTCGCTTTCAAAAAGGCTTGGTGATTGGTAGTGAAACCCTCTCTAAAGCAGTCGATTGGTCAGACCGATCAACAGCTGTTTTGTTTGGAGATGGTGCTGGTGGAGTCTTGCTAGAAGCTAGCGAGAAAGAGCATTTTTTGGCTGAGAGTCTCAATAGTGATGGGAGTCGTAGCGAGTGTCTAACTTATGGACATTCAGGCTTGCATTCTCCGTTTTCAGATCAAGAAAGTGCAGATTCATTTTTGAAGATGGATGGGCGTGCAGTCTTTGATTTTGCTATTCGGGACGTAGCCAAGTCTATCAAGCAGACTATTGATGAATCTCCTATAGAGGCGACAGACTTGGATTATCTGCTACTTCATCAGGCTAATGACCGTATTTTGGATAAGATGGCTAAAAAAATTGGTGTCGACCGAGATAAACTTCCAGCCAATATGATGGAATATGGCAATACCAGTGCAGCCAGTATCCCGATTTTACTTTCAGAGTGTGTAGAACAAGGTCTCATCCGTTTAGATGGTAGCCAGACTGTTCTACTATCAGGCTTCGGTGGAGGCTTGACATGGGGCACGCTCATTCTTACAATTTAGGTAATCATGTGGTGAACACATTGTTATAAAAAAACTATTTATTTTAAAGGAGTCCTATCATGGCAGTATTTGAAAAAGTACAAGAAATTATCGTTGAAGAACTTGGAAAAGACGCATCAGAAGTAACACTTGAATCCACTTTTGATGATTTGGACGCAGATTCATTGGACTTGTTCCAAGTGATCTCAGAAATCGAAGATGCTTTTGATATCCAAATCGAAGCAGAAGATGACTTGAAAACAGTTGGTGACTTGGTTGCCTACGTTGAAGAGCAAACAAAATAAACAGAATATAAATAGAAGGAGTAGGGAAACCCGCTCCCTCTTGTTTAGGCAATAGTTTGATTTTCAAATTATGACGGTATCGAACTATTACGTAAGCAAGAAACGATGGAGGCACTATGAAAACGCGTATTACAGAATTATTGAACATTGATTATCCTATTTTCCAAGGAGGAATGGCCTGGGTTGCTGATGGAGATTTGGCAGGAGCTGTTTCCAAGGCTGGAGGACTAGGGATTATCGGTGGGGGGAATGCCCCTAAAGAAGTTGTCAAGGCAAATATTGATAAAATCAAATCATTGACTGATAAACCCTTTGGTGTCAACATCATGCTCTTGTCTCCCTTTGTGGAAGATATTGTAGACCTCGTTATCGAGGAAGGGGTTAAGGTAGTTACAACAGGCGCAGGAAATCCAAGCAAATACATGGAACGTTTCCATGAAGCTGGTATTACGGTTATTCCTGTTGTGCCAAGTGTTGCCCTAGCGAAACGCATGGAAAAAATCGGTGCGGATGCCGTTATTGCAGAAGGAATGGAAGCTGGGGGGCATATCGGTAAATTAACAACCATGACCTTGGTGCGCCAGGTTGCTGCTGCTGTATCTATTCCTGTTATTGCTGCAGGAGGGATTGCGGATGGTGAAGGTGCTGCTGCTGGTTTTATGCTAGGTGCAGAAGCTATTCAGGTTGGAACTCGCTTTGTCGTTGCAAAAGAGTCTAATGCCCATCCAAATTATAAGGCGAAAATTTTAAAAGCTAGAGATATTGATACTACGATTTCAGCTCAACACTTTGGACATGCTGTTCGTGCGATTAAAAATCAGTTGACTCGTGATTTTGAACAAGCTGAAAAAGATGCCTTTAAACAAGAAAATCCAGATTTGGAAATTTTTGAACAAATGGGAGCAGGTGCTCTAGCCAAAGCGGTTGTTCACGGAGATGTGGATGGAGGCTCTGTCATGGCAGGTCAAATTGCAGGCCTTGTTTCCAAAGAAGAAACCGTTGAAGAAATCCTAAAAGATTTGTATTACGGGGCAGCTAAGAAAATTCAAGAAGAAGCCTCTCGTTGGGCAGGAGTTGTAAGAAATGACTAAAACAGCCTTTTTATTTGCTGGTCAAGGTGCCCAGTATCTAGGTATGGGCCGTGATCTCTATGATCACTACCCTATTGTCAAAGAAACGATTGATCAAGCGAGTCAGGTACTCGGTTATGATTTGCGTTATCTCATTGATAGGGAAGAAGAAAAACTTAATCAGACTCGCTATACGCAACCAGCTATTTTAGCAACTTCAGTTGCTATTTATCGTTTATTGCAAGAAAAGGGCTATCAGCCTGATATGGTTTCTGGTTTGTCTCTTGGAGAATACTCTGCCTTGGTGGCCAGCGGTGCCTTGGATTTTGAAGATGCGGTTGCCTTGGTAGCTAAGCGTGGATCCTATATGGAAGAAGCGGCCCCTGCTGGTTCTGGCAAGATGGTAGCAGTTCTCAATACGCCAGTAGAGGTCATTGAAGAAGTCTGTCGAAAAGCTTCTGAACTTGGAGTAGTTACTCCAGCCAACTATAATACACCTGCACAAATTGTGATTGGTGGAGAAGTGGTTGCAGTTGATCGAGCTGTCGAACTCTTGCAGGAAGCAGGTGCCAAACGCTTGATTCCTCTCAAGGTGTCAGGTCCCTTTCATACTGCTCTCCTTGAGCTTGCTAGCCAGAAACTAGCTGAAACTCTGGCTCAGGTAAGTTTTTCAGATTTTACTTGTCCCCTAGTTGGCAATACAGAAGCTGCAGTTATGCAAAAAGAAGACATTGCTCAACTCTTGACGCGTCAGGTCAAGGAACCAGTTCGTTTCTATGAAAGTATTGCAGTTATGCAAGAAGCAGGAGTAACCAACTTTATCGAGATTGGACCAGGGAAAGTCTTGTCAGGCTTTGTCAAAAAAATTGATAAAACGGCTAAACTAGCTAATGTTGAAGATCAGGCGAGTTTGGAAACCTTGCTAGAAAACGAGTAATCCCTTCTCCCATAAATACAAGAGGAAACAGGAGAAAAGAATGCAACTAAAAAATAAAAATATCTTTATTACAGGTTCGAGTCGTGGGATTGGTCTTGCCATTGCCCACAAGTTTGCTCAGGCAGGAGCCAACATTGCCTTAAACAGCCGTGGGACAATCTCAGAGGACTTGCTAGCCGAGTTTTCAAACTATGGTGTCAAGGTGGTTCCCATTTCAGGAGATGTATCAGATTTTGCAGACGCTAAGCGTATGGTTGATCAAGCTATTGCAGAGCTGGGTTCAGTAGATGTTTTGGTCAACAATGCAGGAATTACACAAGATACCCTAATGCTCAAGATGACAGAAGCGGATTTTGAAAAAGTGCTCAAGGTTAACCTGACTGGTGCCTTTAACATGACACAATCAGTCTTGAAACCGATGATAAAAGCTAGAGAAGGTGCTATCATTAATATGTCTAGTGTTGTTGGTTTGATGGGAAATATCGGTCAAGCTAACTATGCAGCTTCTAAGGCTGGTTTGATTGGTTTTACCAAGTCTGTGGCGCGTGAAGTGGCCAATCGCAATATCAGAGTTAATGCTATTGCACCTGGAATGATTGAGTCCGATATGACAGCTGTTCTATCAGACAAGGTAAAAGATGCCATGCTGGCACAAATTCCTATGAAAGAATTTGGGCAGGCAGAGCAGGTTGCAGATTTAACAGTATTTTTAGCAGGCCAAGATTATCTAACTGGTCAAGTAGTTGCCATTGATGGTGGCTTAAGTATGTAGCAGAAGCTAGAGGTGAAAAAGATGAAATTAAATCGCGTAGTAGTAACAGGTTATGGAGTAACATCTCCAATCGGAAATACACCAGAAGAATTTTGGAATAGTTTGACAACTGGAAAAATCGGAATTGGTCCAATTACAAAATTTGATCATAGTGACTTTGATGTGCATAATGCAGCAGAAATCCAAGATTTTCCTTTTGATAAATACTTTGTTAAGAAAGATACCAATCGTTTCGATAACTATTCTTTGTATGCCTTGTACGCAGCCCAAGAAGCCGTTAATCATGCTAATTTAGATGTAGAGGCTCTTGATAAAGATCGTTTTGGTGTTATTGTGGCCTCTGGTATTGGTGGAATCAAAGAAATTGAAGATCAAGTGCTTCGCTTAAATGACAAAGGACCAAAACGTGTGAAACCATTGACCCTTCCAAAAGCCTTGCCAAATATGGCTTCAGGAAATGTTGCTATGCGTTTTGGAGCAAACGGTGTTTGTAAATCCATCAATACTGCCTGTGCTTCATCAAATGACGCGATTGGGGATGCCTTCCGCTCAATTAAATTTGGTTTCCAAGATGTTATGTTAGTAGGTGGTTCAGAAGCCTCTATTACACCTTTTGCTATTGCTGGTTTCCAGGCCCTAACTGCTCTCTCAACTACAGAGGACCCAACTCGTGCTTCCATTCCATTTGATAAGGACCGTAATGGTTTTGTTATGGGTGAAGGTTCTGGGATGTTGGTTCTTGAAAGTCTTGAACACGCTGAAAAACGTGGGGCTACTATCCTTGCTGAAGTGGTTGGTTACGGAAATACTTGTGATGCCTACCACATGACTTCACCACATCCAGAAGGTCAGGGAGCTATCAAGGCCATCAAACTAGCCTTGGAGGAAGCTGAGATTTCTCCAGAGCAAGTAGCCTATGTCAATGCTCACGGAACGTCAACTCCTGCTAATGAAAAAGGAGAAAGTGGTGCGATCGTGGCTGTTCTTGGTAAGGAAGTACCTGTATCATCAACCAAATCATTCACAGGACATTTGCTGGGTGCTGCAGGTGCAGTAGAAGCTATCGTCACAATCGAGGCTATGCGTCATAACTTTGTACCAATGACAGCTGGAACAAGTGAAGTATCAGATTATATCGAAGCCAATGTCGTTTATGGACAAGGCTTGGATCAAGAAATTCCATACGCCATTTCAAATACTTTTGGTTTTGGTGGCCACAATGCAGTTCTTGCTTTCAAACGTTGGGAGAATAAATAAGTATGAATTTAAACGATATTAAAGACTTGATGGCCCAATTTGACCAGTCAAGTTTGAGAGAATTTTCTTATAAAAACGGGACGGATGAATTGCAGTTTAGCAAGAATGAAGCTAGACTGGTGTCTGAAGTTGCACCTCAAGTTGCTCCAGCACCTCTTCTAGCAACACCGAGTCCAGTAGTCTCTACATCTGCTCCAGCAGAAACTGTAGCAGAAGAAGTTCCAGCTTCAATTGAAGCAAGTGTGGCTGCTGAGGGAGATCTTGTAGAGAGCCCACTTGTTGGGGTGGCTTACTTGGCTGCTGGTCCAGATAAACCTGCCTTTGTAACAGTTGGTGATAGTGTTAAAAAAGGTCAAACTCTGGTGATCATCGAAGCCATGAAAGTCATGAATGAAATTCCAGCACCTAAGGATGGTGTGGTAACGGAGATTCTCGTTTCTAACGAAGAAATGGTTGAGTTTGGTAAAGGATTGGTACGTATCAAATGATTGATATTCAAGGAATCAAAGAAGCTCTTCCCCACCGTTATCCGATGCTCCTAGTAGACCGTGTCTTGGAAGTGAGCGAGGATACTATTGTTGCCATCAAAAATGTGACCATCAATGAGCCCTTCTTTAACGGTCATTTTCCTCAATATCCAGTTATGCCAGGTGTTCTGATCATGGAAGCCTTGGCGCAAACAGCTGGTGTTTTGGAATTGTCAAAACCTGAAAATAAAGGAAAACTGGTCTTTTACGCTGGTATGGACAAGGTTAAATTCAAGAAGCAAGTTGTACCAGGTGACCAATTGGTTATGACGGCAACGTTTGTAAAACGTCGTGGCACGATTGCTGTGGTTGAAGCAAAGGCTGAAGTGGATGGCAAGCTTGCAGCCAGTGGTACTCTTACCTTTGCAATAGGGAACTAAGGAGGTTCTCCATGTTTCGAAAAATTTTAATTGCCAATCGTGGTGAAATTGCGGTTCGTATTATCCGTGCGGCGCGTGAACTGGGGATTGCGACGGTGGCGGTTTATTCAACTGCTGATAAGGAAGCCCTTCATACGCTTTTGGCAGATGAAGCAGTTTGTATCGGTCCTGGTAAGGCAACAGAGTCTTATCTCAATATCAATGCGGTTCTATCAGCTGCAGTCTTGACTGAGGCAGAAGCCATTCACCCAGGTTTTGGATTTCTCAGTGAAAATTCCAAATTTGCCACCATGTGTGAAGAGGTTGGCATCAAGTTTATCGGTCCATCTGGTCATGTCATGGATATGATGGGGGATAAGATCAATGCGCGCGCTCAGATGATTAAAGCGGGTGTGCCTGTCATTCCAGGTTCGGATGGAGAAGTGCATAACTCTGAGGAAGCTTTGATTGTTGCTGAAAAAATTGGCTATCCTGTTATGCTCAAGGCTTCAGCAGGTGGAGGTGGTAAAGGGATTCGTAAGGTTGAAAAACCAGAAGACCTCGTTTCAGCCTTTGAAACTGCCTCTAGCGAAGCCAAGGCCAATTATGGGAATGGTGCCATGTATATAGAGCGGGTTATCTATCCGGCTCGTCATATTGAAGTTCAAATTCTAGGAGATGAGCACGGAAATGTGATTCATTTAGGTGAACGAGATTGTTCTCTTCAACGGAATAATCAAAAGGTTTTGGAAGAAAGTCCTTCAATTGCAATCGGAAAAACGTTGCGCCATGAAATCGGTGCTGCTGCTGTTCGAGCGGCAGAATCTGTTGGCTATGAGAATGCAGGGACCATTGAGTTTCTGCTTGATGAAGCAAGTGGCAATTTCTATTTCATGGAAATGAATACTCGTGTTCAGGTAGAACATCCGGTAACAGAATTTGTTTCAGGTGTGGATATCGTTAAGGAACAGATTCGCATTGCGGCAGGTCAGCCTCTGTCTGTTAAGCAAGAAGATATTGTCCTACGCGGTCATGCCATCGAGTGTCGTATCAATGCTGAAAATCCATCCTTCAATTTTGCTCCAAGTCCAGGTAAGATTACTAATCTCCATCTGCCAAGTGGAGGAGTTGGCTTGCGCGTGGATTCAGCAGTTTATCCAGGCTATACCATTCCACCTTATTATGATAGTATGATTGCTAAAATCATCGTTCACGGTGAAAATCGTTTTGACGCCTTGATGAAAATGCAACGTGCCCTCTATGAATTAGAGATTGAAGGAGTGCAGACCAATGCAGATTTCCAGCTTGACCTCATTTCAGATCGCAATGTCATTGCTGGAGATTACGATACTTCCTTCTTGATGGAAACCTTCTTACCTAAATATCAAGAAAAAGAATAAAATGACTTCAA
The DNA here is from genome assembly GCF_047464035.1 of Streptococcus mitis. Lineage (GTDB taxonomy): Bacteria > Bacillota > Bacilli > Lactobacillales > Streptococcaceae > Streptococcus > Streptococcus mitis_DX. The sequence goes on along the minus strand of NZ_JASHCQ010000017.1, from coordinate 10,337 downwards.
GAGTTTAAACCGAAAAGGGGAATCAATGGCTCTATTTAGTAAAAAAGATAAGTATATTCGAATCAATCCCAATCGTTCGGTTAGGGAAAAACCTCAAGCCAAGCCAGAGGTTCCAGATGAATTATTCTCCCAGTGTCCAGGCTGTAAGCATACTATTTATCAGAAGGATCTGGGAAGTGAGCGTATCTGTCCGCACTGTAGCTATACCTTTCGTATTTCTGCCCAAGAACGCTTGGCTTTGACGATTGATATGGGAACCTTCAAGGAATTGTTTACAGGGATTGAAAGCAAGGATCCCTTGCATTTCCCTGGTTATCAAAAGAAACTAGCAACTATGCGTGAAAAAACAGGCCTAGATGAAGCCGTTGTGACAGGAACTGCTCTTATTAAAGGTCAGACTGTGGCTCTTGGGATTATGGATTCCAACTTTATCATGGCTTCTATGGGGACGGTTGTAGGGGAGAAAATCACTCGCTTGTTTGAGTATGCGACTGTGGAAAAATTGCCAGTTGTTCTCTTCACAGCTTCTGGTGGAGCCCGTATGCAGGAAGGAATCATGAGTCTCATGCAGATGGCTAAGATTTCTGCAGCGGTTAAACGCCATTCAAATGCTGGTCTCTTTTACCTAACCATTTTGACAGATCCAACGACAGGTGGTGTAACAGCTTCCTTCGCTATGGAAGGCGATATCATTCTGGCTGAACCACAGAGTTTGGTCGGTTTTGCTGGACGTCGTGTCATTGAAAATACGGTTCGTGAAAGCTTGCCTGAGGATTTCCAAAAGGCAGAATTCCTATTGGAACATGGCTTTGTGGATGCTATTGTCAAAAGAAGAGACTTACCAGATACGATTGCTAGCCTAGTCAGATTGCATGGAGGGTGTCCTAGATGAATATTGCAAAAATAGTCAGAGAAGCGCGTGAGCAGAGTCGCTTGACAACCTTGGACTTTGCTGCAGGCATTTTTGATGAATTTATCCAATTACACGGTGACCGTTCTTTTCGAGATGATGGTGCAGTTGTTGGTGGTATCGGATGGCTTGGAGACCAAGCTGTAACAGTGGTTGGCATCCAAAAAGGCAAGAGTTTACAAGATAACCTCAAACGGAATTTTGGACAACCGCATCCAGAAGGCTACCGCAAGGCCCTACGTTTAATGAAACAGGCTGAAAAGTTTGGTCGTCCAGTTGTGACCTTTATCAATACTGCAGGTGCCTATCCTGGTGTGGGAGCGGAAGAACGTGGCCAAGGGGAAGCTATCGCTCGCAATCTCATGGAAATGAGTGACCTGAAAGTTCCTATTATCGCCATTATTATCGGTGAAGGTGGTTCAGGAGGAGCTCTGGCTCTAGCAGTCGCAGACCGTGTCTGGATGCTGGAAAATTCTATCTATGCTATTCTCAGTCCAGAAGGCTTTGCTTCCATTCTATGGAAGGATGGTAGTCGTGCCATGGAAGCGGCAGAGCTGATGAAAATCACCTCACATGAATTGTTAGAAATGGAAGTGGTGGATAAGGTGATTTCTGAAGCAGGACTTTCTAGTAAAGAACTGATTAAGAGTGTCAAAAAAGAACTCCAAGCCGAGCTGGCCATGCTTTCACAAAAAACGTTAGAAGAGTTGTTGGAAGAGCGCTATCAACGGTTTAGAAAATACTAATACTCTTCGAAAATCTCTTCAAACCACGTCAGCTTCGCCTTGCCGTATATATGTTACTGACTTCGTCAGTTCTATCCACAACCTCAAAACCGTGTTTTGAGCAGCCTACGGCTAGCTTCCTAGTTTGCGCTTTGATTTTCATTGAGTATAATTCTTTAGAATACGCAAAAACTAGAACTGACTGCCAGTTCTAGTTTTTATGTGGCTCTTACTTTATACCAAGGGGAAAGTCAAAAGGTGCTTGGAAGACCAAACACCTTTTCGATTATTCATTTTCTTCAGTTACAAATTGACTAAGCAGTCCGTTGATAAAGCGGGCTGATTTTTGATCTGAAAAATTCTTAGCAAGTTCAATGGCTTCATTGACTGCTACCAGCTGAGGTGTATCAAATGATGTGATTTCGAAGATTCCTAAGCGTAGTAAGTTTTTTTCGACTAAGGTCAAGCGTTCAACTGTCCAGCCTGACTTGAGGTGCTGGTTGATTTGTTTATCCAACTCGTCTTTTTGAGTTTGAACACCAGAAACCAAGTTCAGAAGAAAGGCAGGGATTTGCACATCTGCATCTTCACGGTCATGCGTGTAGGCAAAGTGACAAGCTGTTTCCATATCTGTGCCGAATTCAAGGCTCATGAGAGCTTGAAAAGCGCATTTTCGAAGTTCACGTCTAGATTCTAATAATGGACTAGTCATTGAGGAAGTCCTCGTTAAATAGATCTTTCAACTCAGGTTTTGGTGTTTTGTCTGGAACGATTCCTGCAACATGGATGTTGACAGCAGCAAGTTCCACATCAGCCATATCACGGACAGCATCTTTGACTGCTTTTTGAATAGCAAGAGCAACTTTTGGTACCTTCACACCGTACTCAAGATAGAGATAGATGTCAGCAGTTAGTTCTTCGTTGCTTTCTTTTAAGTAGACGCCACGACCAAGAGAGAGTTTTGATAGGGTATCAGATACGGATTTATTTGAAAATGAGTGGACACCATCAACTTTAGCAGTTGCGATGGCAATGATTTTTTCAAGTACACGTGGAGCGATAACGATTTCGCCAAATTGTTCTTCAATTCCCATAGAATGACCTCTTTCTAGAGATTAGGCACGAGAAACGTAAGTTCCTTCTGCAGTGTTGATGATCAATTTTTGTCCAGCTTCGATGAAGTCAGGAACGTTGACAACAAGTCCAGTTTCCATAGTTGCTGGTTTACCAGAACCTGTGACAGTAGCACCTTTGATAGATGGTTGTGTTTCAGCAACTGTCAATTCAACAGTAGTTGGTACAGTTACACCGATTACTTCAGTTCCGTAGAATTGGATTTTCACATCAGAGTTTTCAAGGATGTAAAGCAATTCATTTTCAACGTTTACGACTGGAATTTCGTATTGGTCGTAAGTTTCAGTGTTCATGAAGTAGGCAGTTTCATCCATTTTGTACAAGTATTGAGCTGGAACAGTTTCGATAATAGCTTGTTCGAATTTTTCTTCTGGACGGTAGCTTGTATCAAATGTAGAACCAGTACGGACATCACGCAATTTCATACGCATGATTGTGTTTCCTTTACCTGGTTTGTGGTGGCTAGCTTCCAAAACGCGGATCAATTTTCCGTCTGCAGTTTCAAATGTCATACCAGCTTTCAATTTGCTTGCTTCAATCATGTTTTTACCTCTTTAATAAATATTATTACTCTTCATTTTACCATAAAATCTTCTGGAAATAAAGCCAAAATAGTTAATGGGATTTGGTAGGGGAGAAAAAGAATATTGCCTAGTCAGGTGGAGTGGTTAATGTTAAAAAGTATCCACTATATTTCTTCTCATACTCAATGGAAATCAAAGAGCAAAATAGGAAGCAAGCCGCAGGTTGCTCAAAACACTGTTTTGAGGTTGTGGATAGAACTGACGAAGTCGGTAACCATATACACGGTAATGTGACGCTGACGTGGTTTGAAGAGATTTTCGAAGAGTATTATATTTCAAAAGGCCGAAGTAAGCTTACTCCGACCTGTTAGTATTGTCTTAAAAAGATGGATTTTTTATTCTGGTTCTACCAAAATTTTAATTTGTGACTTATCTTGAGTTAATTCGATAAAGCCTTCTTCAACGATATTTTCCAATTTAATTTTCTTAGTAACTAATTTTTCAGCAGAGAAGTAGCCTTGTTCCATCAATTCTAATACTTTAGGGAAGATATGACGATAAGCAATGATTCCTTTTAGTGTCTTTTCTTGGATTGCAAATTCATTCGGATTAATATTTGCTTCTCGTTCCCAGATAGAGACCACCATGCACTCACCTGCTTTATGTACGGCAGCTAAGGCTTGTCCTAAAACTACTGGCACACCCGTTACTTCATAAGAAACATCTACACCACCGTTTGTTAAACGATGAATAGCTTCAACAGCTGTTTCACCTTCTTCCGGACGGACAACGATAGCTCCTAACTCTTCAGCTTTTGCTTGACGTTCAGGTGATAGTTCAACAGCATAAATCTTAGAAGCACCCGCTGCACGAAGGGCTTCTACAATTAAGAGACCAATCGGACCTAAGCCAAAGACAGCAGCAGTATCACCAGCTTTTAGTGCTGATTGACGAACTGCATAAACTGCAACAGCAGCTGGCTCAGTGAGAGCAGCTTGCTCATAGCTTAAGCTATCTGGAATGACATGTACTAAGTCACCGTCTAAAACACAATATTTGGCAAATCCACCGTCTGCAGCCAAACCGACAAAATTAAGGTTTGGATCCAAATTATAATTACCAACTAAGTTATTCTTAGCTAGAATTGGTTCTACAGCAACACGATCACCAACTTTAACACGAGTAACATCGCTTCCGACTTCTACAATTTCACCAGAAAATTCATGTCCCAGTGTTACTGGTGCTTTTTGACCAGAATAGACATGTTCTTCTGTTGGGATGAAGATAGGGCCATCTAAAAATTCGTGGAGGTCAGTACCACAAATTCCCGTGAATTTAACAGCAACTTTTACTTGGTGCGGAAGTACCTCAGGGACTTCTACTTCTTGAATACGAACATCTTTTGCTGCATGCCAGCGAGCTGCTTTCATTGTAGCCATATGAATAACTCCTTATTGTTACGATTTTTAGTTTTCTTTTTAGGAAACTTTACATGTAACATTGCAAACGCTTTCCTTGTATTTGTCAAGAAAAAACCAACCTCAAGGCTGGTTTCTTTTACATATTAATCTTCTTTCAACTTCGCTAATTCCTGAGCAAGGAGTTTAAGGGCGACTTGTGGGTTGGCTTGGCCTTTGGTTGCTTTCATAAGGAATCCTGTGAAGGCCTTATCTGCGTTACGTTTACCTGACTTGAAGTCGGCAACAGCAGCTTCATTATCGGCAAAGACTTGGTGGATGATTGGAATCAAGATATCAGGATCTGAGATTTGAACCATGCCTGCTTTTTCAACGTATTCACGCGCGCCACCGCCATTTTTAGCTAGGTGGACAAAGACTTTCTTGGCAATCTTAGAAGAGATAGTGCCGTCTTCGATGATGGCAATCATTTCAACCAAGTTTTCTGGTGTCAATTCGATTTGTTCCAGCGTCTTGCTTTCAGCATTCAAGAATTGAGCAACTTCTCCTTGGAGCCAGTTAGAGACTTGTTTGGCATCGCCACCGAGGGCAACAGCTTTTTCAAAGAAATCAGAAGTGACTTTATTTGCAGTCAACTGGCTAGCATCGTAGTCTGACAAGCCAAGGTCAGATACGTAGCGCGCACGGCGTTCTTTTGGAAACTCTGGCAACTCAGTCCGCATTTCCTCAATCCACTCGTCTGAGATTTCAAAGAGAGGTAGGTCTGGCTCTGGGAAGTAGCGGTAGTCTGCAGCCCCTTCCTTGACACGCATGAGGATGGTTGCCTTGTTAGCTTCATCGTAACGGCGTGTTTCCTGGCGGATTTGACCACCTGAACGAAGGATTTCGGCTTGACGTTGAACTTCGTATTCAAGACCTTTGCGAACGTTTGAGAAGGAGTTGAGGTTTTTCAACTCAGTCTTGGTACCGAATTTTTCTTGACCATAAGGGCGAAGGGAGATATTGGCATCCACACGCATAGAACCTTCTTCCATCTTAACGTCAGAAATACCAGCATACTGGATGACTTCCTTGAGGGCTGTTAGGTAAGCATAGGCTTCTTCAGGAGAACGCATGTCTGCTTCAGATACAATCTCAATCAATGGAACCCCTTGACGGTTGAGGTCAACATAAGAGTAGCCATCTGTACCGTGGGTGTTTTTACCAGCGTCTTCTTCCAAGTGAGCGCGTTCGATACCGATTTTCTTAGTTGTACCGTCTTCTAGCTCGACTTCAATCCAGCCGTTATAACCGATTGGCTCATCAAACTGAGAAATTTGGTAGGCTTTTGGGTTATCAGGATAGAAGTAGTTCTTGCGGTCAAAGTGCATCTTTTTGTGGATGTCCATGTTGAGGGCAAGAGCAGCCTTGATACCGGCATCGACAACACCTTTGTTGAGAACTGGAAGTACTCCTGGGAAAGACCAGTCAATCACGTTAGTGTTGGAGTTTTGGTCATTTCCGAAGTGGGCAGAAGTAGGTGAGAAGATTTTTGAATTGGTGTTGAGCTCTACGTGGACTTCAAGTCCGATGACTGTTTCAAAGTTCATTAGTTGTCACCTCCAAAAATCACGGGTTGTTGTTTGTGGTAGTCTGTTGTTGCCTCAAAAGCAGCAGCAGCTTGGTAAATGGTTTCTTCTGAGTACTTAGGACCAATCAATTGGAGACCGACAGGTAGTCCTTGAGAGAATCCAGCAGGAATCGAAATTCCTGGAAGACCTGCCAAGTTGACTGGGATTGTCAAAAGGTCAGCCAAGTACATGGCAACTGGGTCATGGTTGAGTGAATCCAAGTCATAGGCAACGCTTGGTGCAGTTGGACCCAAAATCAAGTCGTAATCCGCAAAGACTTTTTCGAAATCTTGGATGATGAGGGTACGAACCTGTCCAGCTTTCTTGTAGTAAGCATCATAGTAACCTGATGAAAGACTGAAAGTACCTAGCATGATACGGCGTTTCACCTCTTCACCGAAACCTTGGCTACGGCTGTTTACATAGATTTCATCAAGGTTAGTCGCATCCTCTGCGCGGTAGCCGTAACGGATACCGTCAAAACGTTGCAAGTTTGATGAAGCTTCAGATGAAGCGATGATGTAGTAGACCGCAACACCGTATTTAGAGTGAGGAAGGCTGACTTCTTCGACGATGGCACCCAGTTTTTCAAAGTGTTTAGCTGCATTTAGAATGGTTTCCTTAACTTCTGGGTCAATCCCTTCGCCAAGATATTCTTTAGGTAAAGCGATTTTCATACCCTTGATGTCTTGACCGATTTTTGAAGTAAAGTCGGCAATGCGGACAGGGGCAGAAGTAGAGTCTTTGACATCTTCGCTGGCAATAGCGTTGAGCAAGAGGGCATTCTCCTTAACAGTAGGTGCGAAAGGTCCGATTTGGTCTAATGAGCTACCAAAGGCAATGAGACCGAAACGAGAAACCGTTCCGTAGGTTGGTTTGAGACCAACGATTCCGTTGAAGGCAGCAGGTTGGCGGATGGAACCACCAGTATCAGAACCAAGTGACAAGCGAACTTGTCCAGAAGCTACAGCTGCGGCAGAACCACTTGATGAACCACCAGGAACCTTGTTTTGGTCCCAAGCGTTTTTAGTCGCACCGTAGTGTGAAGTTTCACCTGAACCACCCATGGCAAACTCGTCCATGTTGGTTTTACCAACGACAATCATGCCTTTAGATTTTGCATTGGCAACGGCTGTCGCATCAAAGATTGGCTCATAGTTGTAGAGCATTTTTGAGGCTGTAGTTGTGAGAATACCATCTGTAGAGATATTATCTTTAACTGCAAGTGGAATTCCTGAAAGAACATTATCAGCGTCAATTCCAGCTTCATCAATAGCTTTAGCTTGAGCAAGAGCTTGCTCCTCAGCGATGGTAACAAAAGCGTTGATAGCTGTCTCGCGAGACTTGATATCTTCAAGCGTAGCTTGGGTCAATTCAGTTGCAGAAATTTCCTTAGAAACAAGGAGATTGTGCAAGTCTTCAATGGTTTTATTGTTGAAAGTCATTAGGCATCTCCTCCATCGTCTAGGATAGCTGGTACCTTGATATAGTAGTTGTCTTTTTCAGGTACGTTTTTAAACAAGCGATCACGGTCAGTTCCTTCTTCGGCCACATCAGGGCGGAGTACAGTCTTGCGGTCAGCCATAGTAGTCGTTGGTGCGACACCAGTTGTGTCAACTTCGCCCAGCAATTCAACCATGTCAACAATCTTAGACAAGGTAGTCGCAAAGGCAGCAGTTTCTTCTTCAGAGAATCTTAATTTTGAAAGATTGGCAACGTGTGTTACCTCTTCTTGCGTAATTTTCATCTTGCATCCTTTCGTGAAATGATGATTTTTAGTCTGTTCTATTTTACCATATTTTCCTATAAATAAGGGAGGGGGAGCTGAAAAGAAATAGAAATTGAAAAAAATGCTAAAATCCGATATAATGGAGTGTTGAAAGGAATGGTAAAATCCAATGTAAAATCATTCTTAGCTATTGAAATAACTAAAAATAGAAAATCAAAGAAAGAGAACTTATGAATATTCAAGAAGAAATTAAGAAACGTCGTACTTTTGCCATCATCTCCCACCCGGACGCAGGGAAAACAACCATCACGGAGCAGTTGCTCTACTTTGGGGGCGAGATTCGTGAAGCTGGTACGGTTAAAGGAAAGAAAACAGGGACTTTTGCCAAGTCTGACTGGATGGATATCGAGAAGCAACGTGGGATTTCGGTGACCTCATCTGTGATGCAGTTTGACTACGATGGTAAGCGCGTGAATATCCTCGACACGCCAGGGCATGAGGACTTCTCAGAAGATACCTATCGTACCTTGATGGCGGTGGATGCTGCGGTCATGGTGGTGGACTCTGCCAAGGGTATCGAGGCCCAAACTAAGAAATTGTTTGAGGTTGTGAAACACCGTGGTATTCCAGTCTTTACCTTTATGAACAAGCTAGACCGTGACGGACGTGAGCCACTGGACCTCTTGCAAGAATTGGAAGAAGTATTGGGCATTGCTAGCTACCCGATGAACTGGCCAATTGGGATGGGGAAAGCCTTTGAAGGCTTGTATGATCTCTATAACCAACGCTTGGAGCTCTATAAAGGGGATGAGCGTTTTGCTAGTCTAGAAGATGGGGACAAACTCTTTGGTAGCAATCCTTTCTACGAGCAAGTCAAGGATGATATTGAACTTTTAAATGAAGCTGGTAATGAGTTTTCAGAGGAAGCTATTCTGGATGGAGAATTGACACCAGTCTTCTTCGGTTCAGCTTTGACAAACTTTGGTGTGCAGACCTTCCTTGAGACCTTCCTTAAGTTTGCTCCAGAACCACATGGGCACAAGAAAACAGATGGAGAAATTGTGGATCCTTACGACAAGGACTTCTCAGGATTTGTCTTTAAAATCCAAGCCAACATGGACCCTCGACACCGTGACCGTATTGCCTTTGTACGTATCGTATCGGGTGAATTTGAACGTGGTATGAGTGTCAACTTGCCTCGTACTGGTAAGGGTGCTAAACTGTCTAATGTTACCCAGTTTATGGCGGAAAGTCGTGAGAATGTGACTAATGCCGTGGCAGGAGATATCATCGGGGTTTACGATACAGGTACTTATCAGGTTGGGGATACCTTGACGGTTGGAAAAAACAAATTTGAATTTGAACCACTGCCAACCTTTACACCTGAGATTTTCATGAAAGTTTCTGCCAAGAATGTCATGAAGCAAAAATCCTTCCACAAGGGAATCGAGCAATTGGTGCAAGAAGGAGCCATTCAGCTTTATAAGAATTACCAAACAGGCGAGTATATGCTGGGTGCTGTCGGCCAACTCCAGTTTGAAGTCTTCAAGCATCGTATGGAAGGCGAGTACAATGCGGAAGTAGTCATGAGCCCAATGGGTAAAAAGACCGTTCGCTGGATCAAACCTGAGGACTTGGATGAACGCATGTCATCAAGTCGCAATATCTTGGCCAAAGACCGTTTTGACCAACCAGTCTTCCTCTTTGAAAATGACTTTGCCCTCCGCTGGTTTGCGGACAAGTATCCAGATGTAGAGTTAGAGGAGAAGATGTAAATCGTTACAAATAACTAGCAACATAAAGTTGCTGTCATTTGACGGTAACCGCTATGGCGGCTTACCTAAACGCTTCACTAGGAAAAATTCACGAATAATATCGATTCGTGGGCTTTTCCGTTGTAACTGGTAGTGAGAGGTCTAGCTAACTGTCTTACTAACTATGTGTGGTAAATGAAATTGATTTGTAAAAATTAGTGTCGTGGATAATAAGACAGCAAAGTATGTGGGGTTTTACCTTAGCCCTCTATCAAAAAGATGTTGAATATTAGACCTTATTCATTTTACTATTAACCTTTATGGTAATAACTTACAAATAAAAGAAAACTTCAGATATTCACCTTTTGTGATTGGTCTGAAGTTTTCTTTTTTACTGTCCATATTTGGCTCTATAATATTTGTAGTGGGTAAATCCCCTATGAATCTTATGGAGCCTATTTTTGTGTAGAAAAAAAGTCCCATAAGATCTATAATGAAAAGTGACCAAACAACTCATTAGAAAGATTCATATG
>NZ_JASHCQ010000016.1:0-40178 GCF_047464035.1 Streptococcus mitis | reverse complement strand
AATCAGGCGGTTAGAGGTTCGACTCCTCTAGGGTGCATTTTTCTATTTAACTCGGGAAGTAGCTCAGCTTGGTAGAGTACTTGGTTTGGGACCAAGGTGTCGCAGGTTCGAATCCTGTCTTCCCGATTCATTACAGAGATACGTAAGCGTATCTTTTTTGTTTTAACTAGATATTATATACATTAAGAGAGAATTAGTTTGCTTCTCTCTTTTTTTAATTTCAGTAATTCATTTTGATTGAGTATACTTTTTTGTTTCCTGATTTGTTCAATGATTACTGTAGTTTAGGTACATAAATTAAAATTTAACAGATTGTATAATTCTCACAAACTTTTAAGAAAGTAAATGAAGAGTTTTTTTGTGCTACCTATAATATATCTGTTTTGTACGATAAAAATTTCCGATCTTTTGATTTTAAATGCGTATTAGTTTACGTTATAGTCTAAATTTGATATCACTTTGATGGAGGTACTATAGATTCTTTCATACTCTGTATCTTGTTGTGTAATGTTTCTTGATTCTTTTAAATAGAATCTTTTATGACATTTGTCATATTTCCTCATGACAGAAGCTTCTAGCGATTCTACCTTCAAAGAGTTATACTAGATGTATCAAATGGAGGAAGAAAAAATGAAACATAAAGTAATTGTCGCAATGAGTTTAGTAGCAGCAGGAGTCATGACTTATCTCATGTTCTCAGGATTGGATGAAGATTTCTATCATTTTCCTTGGGAGCTATTTGCAGGATTTGGCATGATGTCTTGGCTTATCCGAGAAGGCTTGAAATTGGTCTCAGATGTGAAAAAGGAGTTTGAAAAATGAAAAAAGCGATTCTCTATCTTTTTATTGGACTATCACTAGAGGTATGGTTGGTAGAAATGTTTACAGGTTGGTTTGATCATGCCTTCGTTCACCAATTCATCCCTGGTGCCTGGGGATTAGGATTTATGATTTTTATTGCCTTTCCGATGGGAAAGGAGTGGCTGAAAGGAGAATATCATGAACATGATTAAGGTAGAAAGCTTAAATAAAATCATCAAGGGCAAGGCTATTTTGAAGGATATTTCCTTTGAGGTAGCTGAAGGTGAATGCGTCGCCTTGATTGGTCCCAATGGTGCTGGAAAGACAACACTCTTGGACTGTTTGCTTGGAGATAAACTGGTCACCAGCGGTCAAGTATCCATTCAAGGCTTGCCAGTGACGAGTTCTCAGTTAGACTACACAAGATCCTATCTCCCTCAAGAAAATGTCATCGTTCAGAAATTAAAGGTCAAAGAGTTGATTGCTTTCTTTCAAAGTATTTATCCAAATCCCTTGAGCAACCAGGAGATCGATCAACTGTTGCAGTTTGACAAGCAACAAAAAGAGCAATTTGCAGAAAAATTGTCAGGTGGGCAAAAGCGTCTTTTCTCTTTTGTCTTGACCTTGATTGGCCGACCAAAGCTTGTTTTTTTAGATGAGCCAACTGCGGCCATGGATACCTCTACCCGTCAACGTTTTTGGGAAATTGTTTGGGACCTAAAAGCGCAAGGAGTCACCATTCTCTATTCGTCTCATTATATTGAAGAGGTAGAGCATACAGCTGACCGGATTTTGGTTTTAAATAAGGGAGAGTTGATTCGTGATACGACGCCTCTAGCTATGCGTAGTGAGGAGATTGAAAAGCATTTTATCCTTCCTCTAGCTTACAAGGAAGTCGTTGAGAAGTCAGTCTTGGTTGAAAGGTGGGTACAAAAACAAGATGCTCTGCAAGTAGTTACACGTGAAGCGGATGCTTTTTGGCAACTGTTAGTGCAAGCAGGATGTAGGATTCAAGAAATTGAAGTCAATAATCGTAGCTTGTTGGATACAATCTTTGAAGAAACACAAAAGGGAGATGACTAAGATGAAACGATGGATCGCACTAAACAAGATAGAATTTCTATTGACCAAACGACAATTAGTCTATTATTTATTATCAGTAGGTATGCCGACAGCCTTCTATTTATTCTTTTCAGGCATGTACCAGGACACACCCGGTGGACCAGCTAATTTTATGCGTGATTACCTCATCTCCATGACGGCTTTTTCCATGATGTCGACAGCCATGTTTTCATTTCCAGCTGTCTTACATACCGATAAAATCAACAACTGGCAGAAAACATTGCGCCATACCCCTGTAAATATGGTAGAATATTATCTATCAAAGATAACAAGTATGATGGTTGATTATTTGGTCTCAATCCTGGTTGTTTTCTCAGTTGGGCACTTGGTCAGAGGTGTGGATATGTCTCTTGGAAATTGGATTGGGGCGGCTCTCTTGCTGATTTTGGGAAGTATTGCATTTGTAGCACTTGGCTTGACCTTGACTCTCTTACCAACTAGTCAGCTGATGTCTGTCGTGGGCAATCTTCTCTATCTAGGCTTGGCTGTTTTAGGTGGACTCTGGATGCCCATCTCTTTATTTCCAGACTGGATGCAAGCAATCGGGAAGTGCCTACCAACTTATCAGTTGATGGAGTTGCTCAAGACCTTCTTAAACGAGGGTGGCATCAATTTATCAGCCACAGTTTATCTACTTGTTTTTTCAGCAGTTTTGTTTGGTTTGACCATTTACCTTCAAGGTCATAAGGAGAATGCTTAATGCTTGAAAGACTGAAAAGCATAGACTATATGTATTGGGCCAGTTTGATTTTTATGGTTTTTCCCATCGTTCCTGTAGTGACTGGGGAGCTTCCTAGTTGGCATTTGTTGATTGACATTCAGTTTGTCTTGGCTTACTTAGGCGTTTTAACCACCAAGAGTCAGCGTTTATCCTGGCTCTGTTGGGTTATCATGCTAGTCTATGTAGCTGGCTATACTGCCGTTGTTGCTGTGAATTATATCTGGTTCTTCTTTTTCCTTGCCAATCTCTTAAGTTATCATTTTGGCGTACGTAGTTTAAAGTCTTTACATGTCTGGACTTTTCTTCTTGCTCAAGTCCTTGTTGTGGGCCAACTTTTGATTTTTCAGAGAATCGAAGTTGAGTTTCTATTCTATCTACTTGTAATTCTTACTTTTGTCGATTTAATGACTTTTGGATTGGTTCGGATTCGGATTGTGGAGGATTTGAAAGAAGCGCAGGCTAAGCAAAATGCCCAGATAAATCTATTGCTTGCTGAAAATGAACGCAGTCGTATCGGTCAGGATTTGCATGATAGTCTGGGACACACTTTTGCTATGCTGAGTGTCAAGACAGATTTAGCCTTGCAGTTGTTTCAGATGGAGGCTTATCCACAGGTGGAAAAGGAATTAAAAGAAATTCACCAGATCAGTAAGGATTCCATGAATGAAGTGCGAACCATTGTGGAAAATCTGAAATCACGGACCTTAGCATCAGAACTTGAAACTGTCAAAAAGATGCTAGAGATTGCTGGAATTGAGGTGGAAACGGCTAATCAACTAGATACCGCTAGCCTTACTCAGGAATTGGAGTCAACGGCTTCCATGATTTTGCTTGAGTTAGTGACCAATATCATCAAACATGCTAAAGCGTCTAAAGTCTACTTGAAATTAGAACGGACAGAGAAAGAACTCATTCTAACAGTGAGAGATGATGGCTGTGGCTTTACTTCTATAAAGGGGGATGACCTCCATACAGTTCGAGATCGTGTTCTTCCATTTTCGGGAGAAGTAGAGGTAATTAGTTGGAAACAACCGACAGAAGTTCAGGTTCGACTACCTTATAAGGAGAGAAAGTAGATGAAAGTGTTAGTCGCAGAAGATCAAAGTATGTTGCGAGATGCTATGTGTCAATTGCTCACGCTTCAACCAGGTGTAGACTCTGTCTTTCAAGCCAAGAATGGGCAAGAAGCAATCCAACTATTAGAAAAGGAGTCTGTAGATATCGCCATCCTTGACGTAGAAATGCCTGTTAAGACAGGTCTTGAAGTCTTGGAGTGGATACGAGCAGAAAATCTAGCAACAAAGGTGGTTGTGGTGACAACCTTCAAGCGTCCTGGGTATTTTGAACGTGCGGTCAAGGCTGGAGTAGATGCTTATGTATTAAAAGAAAGAAACATTGCAGAGCTAATGCAAACCTTGCACACCGTCCTAGAGGGACGCAAGGAGTATTCGCCTGAATTGATGGAAGTGGTGATGACGCATCCCAATCCATTAACAGAACAAGAAATCGCAGTTTTAAAGGGAATTGCTCAGGGCTTATCTAACCAAGAAATTGCAGACAAACTTTATCTATCCAACGGAACAGTCCGAAACTATGTCACCAATATTCTTTCTAAATTACATGCAGGCAATCGAACAGAGGCAGCTAATATTGCGAAAGAATCTGGTTGGTTGTGATGATATAATATTTTTTGAACATTATGTCTAAAATTGATGAGATTGAATGGAACAATATTAATTTTAGGAGGGTGGGATTCCTCCTTTTTCTTTTTTAGGGAGCACTACAAAAGAGCTAAAATTAACAATAAAAAAGAAAAATATCTTGACAACCAAGGGAAAATTTTGTTACAATAATAGACGGTACTTTTTACTTTTGGTCTCTCAAGAGTGTACAGGGACGTGCTGACAAATGTTGCAAAAGTACACACAGATGATAGCTGTCACCAAGTGTATCATCACCAAAAATAAAAAAACACAGGAGAATGTAGATGCCTACAATTAACCAATTGGTTCGCAAACCGCGTAAATCAAAAGTAGAAAAATCTAAATCACCAGCTTTGAACGTTGGTTACAACAGTCATAAAAAAGTTCAAACAAACGTTTCTTCACCACAAAAACGTGGTGTTGCAACTCGTGTTGGAACAATGACACCTAAAAAACCTAACTCAGCCCTTCGTAAATTCGCTCGTGTACGTTTGAGCAACCTTATCGAAGTTACTGCCTACATCCCAGGTATCGGACACAACTTGCAAGAGCACAGCGTGGTTCTTCTTCGTGGTGGACGTGTAAAAGACCTTCCAGGGGTACGTTACCATATCGTCCGTGGTGCACTTGATACTGCAGGTGTTAACGATCGTAAACAAGGCCGTTCTAAATACGGTACTAAACGTCCAAAAGCATAAGGAAAGGGGATAAAGAGAAATGAGTCGTAAAAATAGAGCTCCAAAACGTGACGTATTGCCAGATCCGCTTTACAATTCACAATTAGTTACTCGTCTTATCAACCGCGTTATGCTTGATGGTAAACGTGGTACAGCTGCTTCAATCGTTTACGGTGCTTTTGAGCAAATCAAAGAAGCTACTGGAAACGATGCACTTGAAGTGTTTGAAACAGCTATGGAAAACATCATGCCTGTACTTGAAGTACGTGCACGTCGTGTTGGTGGTTCTAACTACCAAGTCCCAGTTGAAGTTCGTCCAGAACGTCGTACAACACTTGGACTTCGTTGGTTGGTAACAATCGCTCGTCTTCGTGGTGAACACACAATGCAAGACCGTCTTGCAAAAGAAATCTTGGATGCTGCTAACAACACTGGTGCAGCTGTTAAGAAACGTGAAGACACTCACCGTATGGCTGAAGCTAACCGTGCATTCGCACACTTCCGTTGGTAATATAGGATGCGAAAGCGTTAAGAAAGTCCCAGAGAAAATAGGGAATCAAAGCAGGTTGCGATTGCAACCAATGAGATTCATCTTTTTCTCCAGACTTTTAGCTTGAGCTCAACTAAATCATGATGCTAGGAACGGTAAGGATGCAAGGTGAAAATAGGAAACTGACGCAGTATTCGACGAATACAAGGAAGTTTATCTTTTTCACACAGCATCCCGTTCCGGCTCAAATCGGCTAATTAACTTTAGCCCGAGTTCAATTCAACTTGAAAATCTACAAGTTGAAACCAACAATAGCATGAAAACATTGAGAACGGGTAGGTCCTGCCTATCCGTTTTTATTAAAATCGTGTTATAATAGAATAGAAATCAAAAATAAATAGGAGAAACAAACCTCATGGCACGCGAATTTTCACTTGAAAAAACTCGTAATATCGGTATCATGGCTCACGTCGATGCTGGTAAAACAACAACTACTGAGCGTATTCTTTACTACACTGGTAAAATCCACAAAATCGGTGAAACTCACGAAGGTGCGTCACAAATGGACTGGATGGAGCAAGAGCAAGAGCGTGGTATCACTATCACATCTGCTGCGACAACAGCTCAATGGAACAACCACCGCGTAAACATCATCGACACACCAGGACACGTGGACTTCACAATCGAAGTACAACGTTCTCTTCGTGTATTGGATGGTGCGGTTACCGTTCTTGACTCACAATCAGGTGTTGAGCCTCAAACTGAAACAGTTTGGCGCCAAGCAACTGAGTATGGAGTTCCACGTATCGTATTTGCCAACAAAATGGACAAAATCGGTGCTGACTTCCTTTACTCTGTAAGCACACTTCACGATCGTCTTCAAGCAAATGCACACCCAATCCAATTGCCAATCGGTTCTGAAGATGACTTCCGTGGTATCATCGACTTGATCAAGATGAAAGCTGAAATCTATACTAACGACCTTGGTACAGATATCCTTGAAGAAGACATCCCAGCTGAATACCTTGACCAAGCTCAAGAATACCGTGAAAAATTGATCGAAGCAGTTGCTGAAACTGACGAAGAATTGATGATGAAATACCTCGAAGGTGAAGAAATCACTAACGAAGAATTGAAAGCTGGTATCCGTAAAGCGACTATCAATGTTGAATTCTTCCCAGTATTGTGTGGTTCTGCCTTCAAGAATAAAGGTGTTCAATTGATGCTTGATGCGGTTATCGACTACCTTCCAAGCCCACTTGATATCCCAGCAATCAAAGGTATTAACCCAGACACAGACGCTGAAGAAACTCGTCCAGCCTCTGACGAAGAGCCATTTGCAGCTCTTGCCTTCAAGATCATGACTGACCCATTTGTAGGTCGTTTGACATTCTTCCGTGTTTACTCAGGTGTTCTTCAATCAGGTTCATACGTATTGAATACTTCTAAAGGTAAACGTGAACGTATCGGACGTATCCTTCAAATGCACGCCAACAGCCGTCAAGAAATCGACACTGTTTACTCAGGTGATATCGCTGCTGCCGTTGGTTTGAAAGATACTACAACTGGTGACTCATTGACAGATGAAAAAGCTAAAATCATCCTTGAGTCAATCAACGTTCCAGAACCAGTTATCCAATTGATGGTTGAACCAAAATCTAAAGCTGACCAAGACAAGATGGGTATTGCCCTTCAAAAATTGGCTGAAGAAGATCCAACATTCCGCGTTGAAACAAACGTTGAAACTGGTGAAACAGTTATCTCTGGTATGGGTGAGCTTCACCTTGACGTCCTTGTTGACCGTATGCGTCGTGAGTTCAAAGTTGAAGCGAACGTAGGTGCTCCTCAAGTATCTTACCGTGAAACATTCCGCGCTTCTACTCAAGCACGTGGATTCTTCAAACGTCAGTCTGGTGGTAAAGGTCAATTCGGTGATGTATGGATTGAATTTACTCCAAACGAAGAAGGTAAAGGATTCGAATTCGAAAACGCAATCGTCGGTGGTGTGGTTCCTCGTGAATTTATCCCAGCGGTTGAAAAAGGTTTGGTAGAATCTATGGCTAACGGTGTTCTTGCAGGTTACCCAATGGTTGACGTTAAAGCTAAACTTTACGATGGTTCATACCACGATGTCGACTCATCTGAAACTGCCTTCAAGATCGCGGCTTCACTTGCCCTTAAAGAAGCTGCTAAATCAGCGCAACCAGCTATCCTTGAGCCAATGATGCTCGTAACAATCACTGTTCCAGAAGAAAACCTTGGTGATGTTATGGGTCACGTAACTGCTCGTCGTGGACGTGTAGATGGTATGGAAGCACATGGTAACAGCCAAATCGTTCGTGCTTACGTTCCACTTGCTGAAATGTTCGGTTACGCAACAGTTCTTCGTTCTGCATCTCAAGGACGTGGTACATTCATGATGGTATTTGACCACTACGAAGATGTACCTAAGTCAGTACAAGAAGAAATCATTAAGAAAAACAAAGGTGAAGACTAATCAGTCCTCATTCTAGAAGGAAGTCACTTAGTGGCTTCCTTTTGTCTTTAGAAAACACCTCTAAGTATGGTAAAATAGTAGGAGAATAATGTGAGGAAAATGAATGTCAAATAGTTTTGAAATTTTGATGAATCAATTGGGGATACCTGCTGAAATGAGACAGACTCCTGCTTTAGCACAGGCCGATATTGAGCGAGTTGTGGTTCATAAAATTAGTAAGGTATGGGAGTTTCATTTCGTATTTTCTAATATTTTACCGATTGAAATCTTTTTAGAATTAAAGAAGGGTTTGAGGGAAGAATTTTCTAAGACAGGTAATAAAGCTATTTTTGAAATTAAGGCTCTGTCTCAAGAATTTTCAAATCAACTCTTACAGGCCTACTATAGAGAGGCTTTTTCTGAAGGGCCATGTGCTAGTCAAGGTTTTAAGTCCCTTTATCAAAATTTGCAAGTTCGTGCGGAGGGGAACCAACTCTTTATTGAGGGCTCTGAGGCGATTGATAAAGAACACTTTAAGAAGAATCATCTTCCTAATTTAGTCAAACAACTTGAAAAGTTTGGTTTTCCAACTTTTAATTGTCAAGTAGAGAAAAATGATGTGCTGACCCAAGAGCAGGAAGAGGCCTTTCATGCTGAAAATGAGCAGATTGTTCAAGCTGCCAATGAGGAAGCGCTCCGTGCTATGGAACAACTAGAACAGATGGCACCTCCTCCAGCTGAAGAGAAACCAGCCTTTGATTTTCAAGCTAAAAAAGCTGCAGCTAAACCGAAGCTGGATAAGGCGGAGATTACTCCTATGATTGAAGTGACGACTGAGGAAAATCGTCTGGTCTTTGAGGGGGTTGTTTTTGATGTGGAGCAAAAAGTGACCAGAACAGGGCGTGTTTTGATCAACTTTAAAATGACGGACTACACTTCAAGTTTTTCTATGCAAAAGTGGGTTAAAAATGAGGAAGAGGCCCAGAAATTTGACCTCATTAAGAAGAATTCTTGGCTCCGAGTGCGTGGAAATGTGGAGATGAATAACTTCACACGCGATTTGACTATGAACGTGCAGGATGTGCAGGAAGTTGTTCACTATGAGCGGAAGGATTTGATGCCAGAAGGCGAGCGTCGAGTTGAGTTTCATGCTCATACTAACATGTCGACTATGGATGCTTTATCAGAGGTCGAAGAAATCGTTGCGACAGCTGCTAAGTGGGGACACAAGGCGGTTGCCATCACCGACCATGGGAATGTCCAGTCTTTCCCACACGGCTATAAGGCTGCCAAGAAAGTGGGAATCCAGCTAATCTATGGGATGGAAGCCAATATCGTTGAGGACCGTGTCCCTATCGTCTATAACGAAGTGGAGATGGACTTGTCGGAAGCGACCTACGTGGTCTTTGACGTGGAAACGACGGGGCTTTCAGCTATCTATAATGATTTGATTCAGGTTGCGGCTTCTAAGATGTACAAGGGGAATGTCATTGCTGAATTTGATGAATTTATCAATCCTGGGCATCCCTTGTCAGCTTTTACTACTGAGTTGACTGGAATTACAGACGATCATGTCAAAAATGCCAAACCACTGGAACAAGTTCTGCAAGAATTCCAAGAGTTTTGCAAGGATACAGTCTTAGTTGCCCATAATGCTACCTTTGACGTTGGCTTTATGAATGCCAACTATGAACGTCATGGTCTGCCAAAGATTAGTCAGCCAGTGATTGATACGCTGGAGTTTGCTAGAAATCTATATCCTGAGTTTAAACGTCATGGTCTGGGACCGTTGACCAAGCGTTTTGGTGTGGCCTTGGAACATCACCACATGGCCAACTACGATGCGGAAGCTACAGGTCGCCTGCTTTTCATCTTTATCAAAGAAGTGGCAGAGAAACATGGTGTGACCGATCTAGCTAGACTTAACATTGATTTGATTAGTCCAGATTCTTACAAAAAAGCTCGAATCAAGCATGCGACTATTTATGTCAAGAATCAGATAGGTCTAAAAAATATCTTTAAGCTGGTTTCATTGTCTAATACCAAGTACTTTGAAGGGGTGCCACGAATTCCGAGAACAGTTCTAGATGCCCATCGGGAGGGCTTGATTTTAGGATCAGCCTGTGCAGAAGGTGAAGTTTTTGATGCAGTCGTTTCCCAAGGTGTGGATGCGGCGGTTGAGGTGGCCAAGTATTATGACTTTATCGAGGTCATGCCACCAGCTATCTACGCTCCCTTGATTGCCAAGGAGCAGGTCAAGGATATGGAAGAACTACAGACCATTATCAAAAGTTTGATAGAGGTTGGAGATCGTCTTGGTAAGCCTGTTCTGGCTACGGGAAATGTCCACTATATCGAACCTGAAGAAGAGATTTACCGTGAAATTATCGTCCGTAGTTTGGGACAGGGGGCAATGATTAACCGAACTATCGGTCATGGGGAACATGCTCAACCTGCTCCTCTTCCAAAAGCTCATTTTAGAACGACTAATGAGATGTTGGATGAATTTGCCTTCTTGGGCGAGGAATTAGCTTGCAAATTGGTTATTGAAAACACCAATGCCTTGGCAGATATCTTTGAACCTGTTGAGGTTGTTAAGGGTGACTTGTACACGCCTTTCATCGACAAGGCGGAAGAAACGGTTGCTGAGTTGACCTATAAGAAAGCTTTTGAGATTTATGGAAATCCACTGCCAGATATTGTTGATTTGCGGATTGAAAAAGAATTAACTTCTATTCTGGGGAATGGATTTGCTGTGATTTATCTGGCATCGCAGATGCTGGTACAACGTTCTAATGAACGGGGTTATTTGGTTGGTTCTCGTGGGTCTGTCGGATCTAGTTTCGTTGCGACCATGATTGGGATTACAGAGGTCAATCCTCTCTCTCCTCACTATGTCTGTGGTCAGTGTCAGTACAGTGAGTTTATCACAGATGGTTCGTACGGTTCAGGATTTGATATGCCCAATAAGGACTGTCCAAACTGTGGTCACAAACTCAGCAAAAATGGGCAAGATATTCCTTTTGAAACCTTCCTTGGTTTTGATGGGGACAAGGTTCCCGATATTGACTTGAACTTCTCGGGAGAAGACCAGCCTAGCGCCCACTTGGATGTGCGTGATATCTTTGGTGAAGAATATGCCTTCCGTGCAGGAACGGTTGGTACGGTGGCTGCTAAGACTGCCTATGGATTTGTCAAGGGCTATGAGAGAGATTATGGCAAGTTTTATCGTGATGCAGAGGTGGAACGCCTCGCTCAAGGTGCAGCTGGTGTCAAACGGACGACGGGACAACACCCGGGGGGGATCGTTGTTATTCCGAACTATATGGATGTCTACGATTTTACGCCTGTCCAATATCCAGCAGATGACGTGACGGCTGAATGGCAAACGACTCACTTTAACTTCCACGATATCGATGAGAACGTCCTCAAACTTGATGTGCTGGGACATGATGATCCGACCATGATTCGGAAACTTCAGGATTTGTCTGGGATTGACCCTAATGAAATTCCTATGGATGACGAAGGCGTGATGGCACTCTTTTCTGGGACTGATGTGCTAGGAGTAACACCTGAGCAAATCGGAACGCCTACGGGTATGCTGGGGATTCCAGAATTTGGAACCAACTTTGTTCGAGGAATGGTTGATGAAACCCATCCGACGACTTTTGCAGAATTGCTTCAGTTGTCAGGGTTGTCCCACGGTACCGATGTTTGGCTAGGCAATGCCCAAGATTTGATTAAACAAGGGATTGCTGACCTATCAACTGTCATTGGTTGTCGGGACGACATCATGGTTTACCTCATGCATGCTGGTCTTGAACCGAAGATGGCCTTTACCATCATGGAACGGGTACGTAAGGGCTTGTGGCTAAAGATTTCCGAAGAGGAGCGAAATGGCTACATCGAAGCTATGAAGGCCAATAAGGTACCAGAGTGGTATATCGAGTCCTGTGGGAAAATTAAGTATATGTTCCCCAAAGCCCATGCGGCAGCCTACGTTATGATGGCCTTGCGTGTAGCTTACTTCAAGGTTCATCATCCCATTTATTACTACTGTGCTTACTTCTCCATTCGTGCCAAGGCTTTTGATATCAAGACCATGGGTGCGGGCTTGGATGCCATCAAGCGCAGAATGGAAGAAATCGCTGAAAAACGGAAGAACAATGAAGCTTCTAATGTGGAAATTGATCTCTATACAACTCTTGAGATTGTCAATGAGATGTGGGAGCGTGGCTTCAAGTTTGGAAAACTCGATCTCTACCGTAGTCAGGCGACAGAGTTCTTTATCGATGGGGATACCCTCATCCCACCATTTGTAGCAATGGATGGTCTGGGAGAGAACGTTGCCAAGCAGTTAGTTCGAGCGCGTGAAGAAGGAGAATTCCTCTCTAAAACAGAACTACGCAAACGTGGTGGACTCTCATCAACCTTGGTTGAAAAGATGGATGAAATGGGGATTCTGGGCAATATGCCAGAGGATAACCAGCTCAGTTTGTTTGATGAGTTGTTTTAAAAAATTGCTTATTTTGATCAAGTGGACAAAATATGTACACTTGATTTGTTATAATTCTCTTAAAAATAATAGAAAAGAGAGTATAATATGGTGAATCAAGAAATTTTAAATTCTAATGTGTCAATTGAAGAGGAAATTTATAATTTTGAAAAAGGCTTGAAAGATGATGGGAATGATTGGACCGGATTCCCACAAATAGACTTAAAAGAAGATTCTCAATGTATTTACATTTGCGGTATTTCAGAGACTGATAGATGGCATTTGTTTTATTATACGTTAACTAAAATAAAACCTGTTACTCCAATAGCATCACTTGCATATTATCGAGTGAGAGATAATTTGATTTTTTCTAAACATAGTCAATGGATGAAACTGCAAATGGGGTATACAGAGTATGATTTGATTTTTCTGGATGGAGTTCAATTTTTGGGAGAGGCTGATCAAAGGGTACAGGAATACTGGATGCAGCGATTCAAAGAGAGTAAGAAAAGAAACAAACTCTTCATTGTATATTCAGACTGCTTACCCGAAGACTTAAAAAATATGCCTGAATCCGTAGTTGAGTTCTTCGAATCTGGCATAGTGGTACAGTTGGAATCATCTAAGGGCTAGTTTATTTTGCTTTAATCGTTTTGAATATAAAGTGCTAGTTAGACTATAGAAGTGATAATAATGTACTAGAAATAGTATTGTTTGAATAATATGTAGAAGGACTGGAAATGAATGATCAAGAGAGACTGCTAACGATTTTTTTACGTTTACAGTTTGGGACTCCGTTAGGAAAAAAGCAACTGGCTCAGGAATTTGAGGTTAGTGAAAAGACGATACAGAGAGATTTTTCGCGACTCCGTGATATTTTATCTAGTCACACCAGTTATAGTGGAGATTTACTTTATAACCGTAAAACGAATAAGTATTGTTTAGCAAGTAAGTCAGTTTTTAATAAAAAGGATATTCTCGTTATTTCAAAGATTTTATTGGAAAATCGAGCACTGAATAGACCAGAAATTGCTAGCTTACTACATAATTTACTGGTCTTAGTTCCCCGTGATGATCGGAAAGAAATCGAGCAGATTATTGGAAGTGAAAAGCTGAACTATGCTCCCTTAACGGATCAACAAAATAGAATAGAGAAAATTTGGAATTTATCAGAAGCTATTTTGTATGAACAGGTTCTAGACATTATCTATCAAAAACCTTATTCTGAGTCTTCTAAGAGGCAGACTGTTTTGCCAGTCTCTCTTTATTATGATAGTCATTATTTCTATCTAGTTGTCTACCAGTTGAAACATGCTACTTATATTACTTTAAGAGTAGACCGTATCCAGTCATGGTCTCTTAGTGATATAGAGAAACCCTCTATTTCTTATCGAGATAAATTTAGAGATGGCGACATTCGTAACGAGAGAGTAGATGCTTTTATCGGGAAGAAAATCAGTATTGAAATCGAGTATTTGTACGATCCGACGATTGTGACGGATCAATTTCCAAATGCAAAAATAGTTGGGAAAAATGGCTACTGGACTCATTTTAAGTTTGAGAGTCAGCACACACCGGGGCTTAAACGCTGGTTGCTGGGGCAAGGGGAAGCAGTTACTGTTTTGTCTCCTCGGATTTTAGTAGAGGATATGAAGCAAACAGTTAAAGAAATGATAGATAAATATAGATGAGGATAAAATGACTATTCAATTTACTTCTAAAAAGGTTGGAGAACTATTGAAAGAAGAGAATTTGCGGATTCCTTCTTATCAAAGACCATATAAATGGAACAGAAAACATATCCGTAATCTTTTTTATGATTTACGAGATGCTATGGGAAAAAAGGAATATCAGATTGGTTCCGTTATCTTGCATGAAATCTTGCATGAAAAGGAAAAATACTTAGATATTGTCGATGGACAGCAACGGCTAATTTCTATTTCCTTGTTTCTTCATTTATTAGATGATTTAGAGAATTATAAGGGTGCTAATCAACTGCTGAGTGCTGAATTTGGAGAGCTATCTTGCTATCATGCGAGTGAAAATTATAATGAGTGGGAAAATTTGACTCAATTGGTTGGTGAAAATCAGGCAAAAGATATTTGCAATTTTTTATTGGAAAATTGTTCTGTCTCCGTGATTACTATGCCACAGGAACGATTATCTGAAGCCTTTCAGTTATTTGATTCTCAGAATAATCGTGGAAAATCTTTAGAACCTCATGATTTGCTCAAAGCCTACCATCTTCGCAAGTATGATTCAGAAGATGAAAAGATTGTCGAAAAGTGGGAGCAATTTGTAGAGGATAAAGAGTTAAGTCTCAAAGAGTTGTTTGATAAACATCTTTTCCGTATGAGACGTTGGTCGCGCGGAGAGACAGGATTAACAAACAAACGTTATGGATCTTATCTGCGTTTTACAGAGGATTTTATTGACGATTTTAAAGGCGTTGATTTGAATCAGAACTTTCCATATCTAGAATTGTATCGTCATATTGAAAAATTCCCTCTTTCAATTACTATGCCAATCATTGATGGAAGTACATTTTTTGAATATATTGAATCTGCTCATAAAACTATTAAAGATCATAAAGATTTTTTAAATGCAAAGTTAGGATTTTCTGATGAGCCTGAAGGGGAAGAAAAAAATCTTGCTTACCCAAAAGGTATGTTAAACATTTACAATAGCTCAAAAGGACGCTACCTCAAGTGTCACAATATATTCTTAAATATTTGCTCGCTTTTTGCAGAGAGATTTGGAAAAGATGAGCTATCAAAGGATATAGTAGAGACCTTGTTTATTTGGTCTTATTACCCTCGAGTTAAGTCTAAAGCAATATATGATGCAACTTTTGGAAACTATGCTGCTGGTGGAAGGTTTAGACAAAAAGAGGTTCAAAAACTATTTCAACTTTTAGCTCATGCTGTCACTCCGAATGATTTCATGATCAAGATAGATAGAGAGCTATTTGAAAATTATACTGTGGACAAGATTATAGAAGAGGAAAAAGGTAAATGGTAGAAACACATATAAGCTTATCAGTTAATCGTTTGTTAAATGAAGATATCTATGCTATTCCTCTTTATCAGAGAAATTTTGCCTGGACTTATGATGAGATTGAGCAGTTATTGAATGACGTAGCAGATGCTTTTCAAGAAAATAGAGACAATTACTACTATATTGGAACATTAGTCGTTAATAAAGAGAATGACATTTTCAAAATTATAGATGGGCAACAGCGAACAACAGCCCTTAATTTGATTGCCTTAGCTTTGAAGCATGAGTTTTGTTTTGATAGATTGAAATCTGTCAATCTTACTTTCCCAGCTAGGAAGAAGTCAAATGAGAACATTCAAAAGCTATTTACCAAGCAAAAAATTTCTGAGGACGATGAAAATGAGCTGACTAGAGGTTATAGACATGCTTATGACGCATTGAAAAAAATGCTAGAGGAGCGGCAATTTGAATTTGAATCTTTCTTTAATTATCTATTTGATAATGTCATTATTTTTCGTAGTATTCTTCCCAATGATTTAGATTTGAATTTATATTTCGAACGTTTCAACTCTCGAGGAGAACAACTAGAGGCTCATGAGATTCTTAAGGCACAAATGATGTCTAAATTTGGTGAAGATCAAGAAATGGCGCAAAAGTTTGCAAGAATCTGGGATGCCTGCGCAGAGTTTGATAAGCCGGTAATCAATGCATTTACAAAAAAAGCAAAGAACAAGCATCATGATGCAGAGAGAGAAAAAATATTTCCTTTGAATTGGATTAAAAGAAATAATTATCAGAATAGCTTTCTTTTAAATATCGATAAGTCCTTAAGTCAAATAGAAGTTCAATCAACTAATAAGAAATCTTTATTCTCTAGTATAGAAAATAAAGAATCTACAATAGTTAAAGTAATATCAGATACGAATGAAGTGGAAAAATACAGAACGATTATAAACTTTGAAACATTTTTATATTTCGTCTATTATATAACATTTGGAAATGTATCCCCTTCTGATATACAGCTAGATGACAAGAAATTATTAGAAACATTTGAAAATGTAATTAATGTTAATACAAACTTAGAGGATGTTACATTATTTATTAGGAATTTATTGAAATTAAAATTTATATTTGATAATTTGATCGTACGAATGTCTCAAGAGACTAATAATAGAAGACAAGAAAATGATTGGTTTCTGCAGAAAGTTTATCGGAATGATTATAATAACAAAACAGGAGGAGATTTATTTGTTCAATATTATTTTGATAAAAATTCTTTTGAAAAGTTTAATGATGATATTTTAATGCTCCAATCCATGTTTGCTGTGACCTTTACTGCCAATCGTGACAGTCGTTGGTTATATGAGATCTTGCAATTCTTGTTTAACCATATTGAAGAGTTAAATCAAGCAGAATTTGCTGGCTTGTTTAAGGATTTTCTTGAGAAAATGGCAGTGAGATATGCTAAAGAAAGTTTGTTTGACAAGGATAGAAATATCAAAAGATATGGTGCCATTCGTGTTTATGATTTCAATTTTATAGATTATGTTTTATGGAAAAATTGTTCGGATTTAAAAGGAAAGTATTCGAGCGTTGAATTTGAAGATTTTAAGTTTACATATCGTCGTTCCATAGAGCACTGGTTTCCACAACATCCAAATAGTGATGAAATAGTTGAAAAGATTGATGATAAATTTTTGCACTCCTTCGGGAATCTTTGTATCATTACAGATAGTCAGAATTCGAAGTTTGGAAATTTAGTTCCAAGTGCAAAATATAATCAATGGCAAGATATATTTTATCGTCAAAGTTTAAAATTACAGATAATGGCAGAGATAACTTCTAAAAAAGATTCTGGTTGGGGTCCGGAACAAATAACAGAACTGGAAAAAGAGATCTTGACTAGGGTAAATGATTTTATAGAAAGCAAGTCATCAGAGCAACGATAATCATCTATCCAAAGAGGCTAATGTATATCCAATAGATTTACATTAGCCTTCTTTTTTGTTAAAATAGTCTATAGAAAGAGGGTGAGAGTATGTCAAAGACGAGCATGAGTATCCGTTTGGATAGTGAGGTTAAGGAGCAGGCCCAACAGGTGTTTAATAACCTGGGAATGGATATGACAACAGCTATCAATATTTTCCTTCGTCAAGCTATTCAATATCAGGGTTTACCTTTCGATGTTAGACTAGACGAGAGTCGGAACTTGCTTGAGGTATTAACGGATTTAGACCAAAATCGTAATATGAGCCAATCCTTTGAATCAATCTCTGACTTGATGGAGGATTTGCGTGCTTAAGATTCGTTATCATAAACAGTTTAAAAAAGATTTTAAGTTGGCTATGAAGCGTGGTTTGAAGGTAGAATTATTAGAAGAAGTTTTAAATTTTCTTGTTCAAGAAAAAGAACTTCCTGCTAGATATCGTGATCATCAATTGACGGCATCCAAGCATTTTCAAGGAGTTCGTGAATGCCATATCCAGCCAGATTGGCTTTTGGTTTATAAAGTAGACAAGGAAGAATTGATTTTAAATTTGCTGAGGACAGGCAGTCATAGTGATTTGTTTTAATAAATTTTAAGGTGGTTCTCATGAAACTAAGAATTTTTGCGGAAGATAAGCCGGCTGAGAAGGTATTTGAATATCAATTAGAAATTGCTGATCAGACAATTCTTCTATCAACAGCACTCTTGTCAGGTGCCATTGCTTTAGCAGGATTATTCTCTGCTTTGAAAGAAAAATAAAAATAGAAAAGAGAAAACAACATGGTTTTACCAAATTTTAAAGAAAATCTAGAAAAATATGCGAAATTATTGGTTGCGAACGGAATCAATGTGCAACCTGGTCACACTTTGGCTCTCTCTATCGATGTGGAGCAACGTGAGTTGGCTCACTTAATCGTCAAAGAAGCTTATGCCTTGGGTGCGCATGAGGTGATCGTTCAGTGGACAGATGATGTCATTAACCGTGAGAAATTCCTCCATGCTCCGATGGAGCGTCTGGACAATGTGCCAGAATACAAGATTGCTGAGATGAACTATCTCTTGGAAAACAAGGCTAGCCGTCTTGGAGTTCGCTCATCTGATCCAGGTGCCTTGAACGGAGTGGATGCTGATAAGCTATCAGCTTCTGCTAAAGCTATGGGACTTGCTATGAAGCCAATGCGCATCGCAACGCAATCCAACAAGGTTAGCTGGACTGTAGCAGCTGCTGCTGGACTTGAGTGGGCTAAGAAAGTCTTTCCAAATGCTGCGAGCGACGAAGAAGCAGTCGATCTCCTTTGGGACCAAATTTTCAAAACTTGCCGTGTCTATGAAGAAGATCCTGTTAAGGCTTGGGAAGAGCATGCAGCTATCCTTAAGAGTAAGGCAGATATGCTTAATAAAGAACAATTTTCAGCCCTTCACTACACAGCGCCAGGGACCGATTTGACCCTTGGTTTGCCGAAGAACCACGTTTGGGAATCAGCTGGGGCTATCAATGCACAGGGCGAAGGATTCTTGCCAAATATGCCGACAGAGGAAGTCTTCACAGCGCCTGACTTCCGTCGCGCAGATGGTTATGTCACTTCTACAAAACCGCTTAGCTATAACGGAAATATTATTGAAGGTATTAAGGTAATCTTTAAGAATGGACAAATCGTAGATATCACTGCTGAGAAGGGTGATCAGGTCATGAAAGACCTTGTCTTTGAAAATGCGGGTGCGCGTGCCTTAGGTGAATGTGCCTTGGTACCAGATCCAAGTCCAATTTCTCAGTCAGGCATTACCTTCTTTAATACCCTTTTCGATGAAAATGCGTCAAATCACTTGGCTATCGGTGCAGCCTATGCGACTAGCGTCGTTGGTGGAGCAGAGATGAGCGAAGAAGAACTTGAAGCTGCGGGACTTAACCGTTCAGATGTTCACGTAGACTTTATGATTGGTTCTAACCAAATGGATATCGATGGTATCCGTGAGGATGGGACACGTGTACCACTCTTCCGTAACGGAGATTGGGCAAATTAAGGAGATAATATGTTAGGAAGTATGTTCGTTGGTCTCCTAGTGGGATTTTTAGCAGGTGCTCTGACCAATCGTGGAGAGCGAATGGGATGTTTTGGAAAAATGTTTCTAGGCTGGATTGGTGCCTTTATAGGGAATTTGCTTTTTGGGACTTGGGGACCGATAATAGCAGGAACTGCCATTATTCCGGCAGTACTAGGTTCCATGATTGTCTTAGCGATTTTCTGGAGACGAGGAAGTTAATTTCCTAAATCTGAAATGAAAAGGAGGTTGGTCATTGTACTAGCCCCCTTTTGATTATGATATAATAGTTCTATGAGATTAGATAAATTTTTAGTTGCCTGCGCTGTGGGAAGTCGGACTGAGGTCAAAAACTTGCTCAAGGCTGGGCGCGTGACGGTAAATGGTAAAAAAGAAAAATCAGCTAAATTGCAGATTGATGAAAAAATAGATGAGATTCGCTTTGATGGGCAAGTACTGGAGTATGAAGAGTTTGTCTACTACATGATGAACAAGCCCCAAGGAGTTATTTCAGCGACTGAGGATCCCAAGCACAGAACCGTTCTGGACTTGCTGGATGATATTGCTCGTAGCAAGGAAGTTTTCCCAGTAGGGCGCTTGGATATTGACACGCATGGTCTTTTGCTCTTGACCAATGACGGCAAGCTGGCCCATGCTCTTCTTTCGCCAAAGCGTCATGTGGATAAGACCTATCTGGCTCAGGTCAAGGGAATTATGGCCCAAGAAGATGTGGAGATATTTGCTGATGGTATTCCTCTCAAAGACTTTACTTGTCAGCCTGCTAAACTGGAGATTCTTTCTACAGATGCAGAAAAGAATCAGAGTCAAATCCGTGTGACTATTGCAGAAGGGAAGTTTCATCAGGTCAAGCGTATGGTGGCCTACTGTGGCAAGGAAGTGGTGGATTTGCAACGTTTGACTATGGGAACGCTAGTATTAGATGAGAACCTAGAACGAGGGGAATGGCGTCGCTTGACCAAGGAAGAATTAGAAATTCTCCGTGCTAATATTATTTAATTTAGTTTAATACTCAATGAAAATCAAAGAGCAAACTAGGAAACTAGCCGCAGGCTGTACTTGAGTACGACAAGGCGACGTTGACGTGGTTTGAATTTGATTTTCGAAGAGTATAAATTTGAAAAAGGTGAGGGAGAATGTCCTCTCCTTTTATGTTTTTCAGTTGCTTACTTTGTGAAAAGAGTTATAATAGACTGTAGAATAAAAGGAGGAATCTATGAACGCGATTCAAGAATCATTTACTGATAAACTATTTGCCAATTATGAAGCAAATGTAAAATACCAAGCGATTGAAAATGCTGCTAGTCACAATGGAATTTTTGCAGCTCTAGAACGTCGCAAAAGCCATGTAGATAACACACCTGTTTTCTCATTGGATTTGACCAAGGACAAGGTAACTAACCAGAAAGCATCTGGTCGTTGCTGGATGTTTGCGGCTCTCAACACCTTCCGCCACAAGCTCATCTCACAATACAAACTGGAAAATTTTGAGTTGTCACAGGCCCATACATTCTTCTGGGACAAGTATGAGAAATCAAACTGGTTCTTGGAGCAAGTCATTGCGACTGCAGACCAAGAATTGACGAGCCGTAAGGTTAAATTCCTACTTCAGACACCTCAACAAGATGGTGGTCAATGGGATATGGTGGTATCTCTTTTTGAAAAATATGGTGTCGTGCCTAAGTCAGTTTACCCTGAGTCAGTTTCATCTAGTAGCAGTCGTGAGCTAAATGCCATTCTCAACAAATTGCTTCGTCAAGATGCTCAAATCTTGCGTGACTTGCTTGCTTCTGGCGCAGACCAAGCGACTGTTCAAGCTAAGAAAGAAGCTCTCTTGCAAGAAATCTTTAACTTTCTTGCTATGTCTTTAGGACTTCCACCACGTACATTTGACTTTGCTTATCGCGATAAAGATAACAACTACCAAAGTGAAAAGAGCATTACTCCACAAGAATTTTACAAGAAATATGTCAATCTTCCACTAGAAGATTACGTTTCTGTTATCAACGCTCCAACTGCTGATAAACCATACGGTAAATCGTACACAGTTGAGATGTTAGGAAATGTGATTGGTAGCCGTGCGGTTCGCTACATCAACGTGCCGATGGAGCGCTTGAAAGAGTTGGCAATTGCTCAAATGCAAGCAGGTGAGACTGTTTGGTTTGGTTCTGATGTTGGTCAGCTCAGCAACCGTAAAGCTGGAATCCTTGCGACAGATGTTTATGACTTTGAATCAAGCATGGACATTAAACTCACTCAAGACAAGGCTGGACGTTTGGACTACAGCGAAAGCTTGATGACCCACGCCATGGTCTTGACAGGTGTTGATTTGGATGAAAATGGCAAATCAATCAAGTGGAAGGTTGAAAACTCATGGGGAGACAAGGTCGGTACAGATGGTTACTTTGTTGCCTCAGACGCTTGGATGGACGAATACACATACCAAATCGTTGTCCGTAAAGAATTGCTGACAGCAGAAGAACAAGCTGCATATGAAGCAGAACCAATTGTACTCGCACCATGGGATCCAATGGGTGCCTTGGCCGAATAAAAGTATAGAAAAAAGGAATCAGATTTTAGAACCTGATTCCTTTTAAGTTGCTTGATTACATGATGTGAAGAACATGTGCCACAATACCCACTGCGAATAGTGCAAGGATAATAGTGATTGGAGATACTTTTTTCTTAAGCAAGTACATGCAAAGGAAAGTAAGGAGTAGTCCTGATAGTCCAGGGATCAACATATCCAAGTTTTGTTGGAAAGTAGTAACTTTTTCAGGTGTTTGAGATAATCCTTGTCCTACTTGTGCGAATGCTTCTTGGATACCTTTAGATCCTTCTGGCAATTTATCCCAATGGATATAAGCTTTTTCATCTAGTTGAACTTTGGCAACATCGAAAGCAAATTTAATATTTACCCAACGTTGAACAAGGACAGCAAGAATGAACATACCAAGGATAGAAGCTCCTTTAGTGATGTCTTGAAGGATACCGCCAGACATATCTTTAGTGATTTCTGATCCAGCCTTGTATCCAATCTCTTGTGTATACCACAAGAATGACATACGAATCAAGTTCCAAAGAACGAAGAAGAGGATTGGACCTAAGATATTACCAGTAAGGGCAAGTGAAGCACCGAGTGATCCAAGGATTGGGCGTACTGTAAACCAGAATACTGGGTCACCGATACCAGCAAGAGGTCCCATCATACCGATTTTAACCCCTTGGATAGCAGCGTCATCAATTTCAACACCGTTAGCACGTTCTTCTTCAAGTGCAAGAGTAACCCCCATGATTGGAGCGGCTACGTATGGGTGAGTGTTGAAGAACTCAAGATGGCGCTCAAGAGCAGCGACTTGATCTTCTTTTTTAGTGTAGAGTTTTTTAAGAGCTGGAATTAATGAGTAAGCCCAACCCAAGTTTTGCATACGTTCATAGTTCCAAGAACCTTGTAAGAAAGTTGAACGCCACCAAACTTTTTTACGATCTGATTTAGTTAATTGAAGTTTTTCAGTCATGATGTTTTCAGTCCTTTCTTATCTTAGTAGTCTTCTAGGATATCGCCGATTGGGTCGTTGGAAGTTGCGGCTCCTCCGCCACCATTTCCACCAGTTTTAGAAAGGTGAAGGTAGATAAGAGCGATAGCAACACCGATAGCACCAAATCCGATTAGAGTGATATCTGACACGGCAGCAAGCACGAAACCGATAGCGAAGAATGGCCATACTTCACGAGTTGCCATCATGTTGATAACCATAGCGTAACCAACGGCAACGACCATACCACCACCGATAGCCATACCATCTTTGAGCCAATCAGGCATAGTATTTAGAATGCTTTGTACGGTTTCAGTTGGTACCATTAGAAGGAGTGCTGCAGGGATTGCAATACGAAGACCTTGAAGAAGAAGTGCGACAAAGTGAGCACGTTCAACTGCTTTAAAGTCACCTTTTTTAGCAGAAGCATCAGCAGTGTGAACCAATCCGACAGAGAGTGTACGGACAATCATAGTCAAGAATAGACCAGCAACTGCAAGAGGGATAGCAACCGCTTGGGCAACACCGATACCTGTCTTAGTAAAGTCGCCACCAAGAACCATGATAATGGCAGCAGCAACAGAAGCAAGAGCAGCGTCAGGAGCTACGGCAGCTCCGATGTTAGCCCAACCAAGGGCGATCATTTGAAGAGAACCACCAAGGATAATCCCTGCTTCAAGGTTACCAGTAACAAGACCGATAAGGGTACAAGCTACAATTGGTTGATGGAATTGGAACTGGTCGAGGATACCTTCAAGACCTGCTAGGAAGGCTACAACGACTACTAAAACCATAGAAATAATAGACATCTTTAAAATCCTTTCATAAAATCGATTATTGCACGTTTGCTTTGTTGATCAAGTCAAACAAATCTTTTTTCGTGTCGTTTGGTACTTTACGTACGTCAAATTCAACACCAAGGTCACGCATTTTTTCAAATGTAGCAACGTCATCTTTGTCCATAGACAAAACGTTGTTAACCATTGTTTTACCAGTTGAGTGAGCCATTGATCCAACATTAAGAGTTTTGATTGGCACGCCACCTTCGATAGCACGAAGGGCATCTTGAGGTGTTTCAAACAAGATAAGGGCATGTGTTCCTCCGAAGCGAGGATCTTTCGCAACGTCGATTAGTTTTTGGATAGGAACAACGTTTGCTTTCACTTTACCTGGAGCTGCTTGTTTAATCAATTCTTTACGTAATTCGTCTTTAGCTACGTTATCTGAAGCAACGATGATACGGTCTGCTTTTGAATCTGGAGTCCAAGCAGTTGCAACCTGACCGTG
This sequence comes from Streptococcus mitis, assembly GCF_047464035.1. Classification (GTDB taxonomy): domain Bacteria; phylum Bacillota; class Bacilli; order Lactobacillales; family Streptococcaceae; genus Streptococcus; species Streptococcus mitis_DX. The sequence continues at coordinate 15,828 of NZ_JASHCQ010000016.1, read as the reverse complement.
AAGTAAACGAGTGTCTAGACGGGCAAGGTTAATCTTGAGTTTTCCATCACCGATAACAGTTCCTTCTGGGATAGCAGCTTGGGCAACTGGAGCAGCTGCAGCACTTGCAACTTCCTCAGCTGGATTTAGCTCTTCTGGAAGAGCTTTGATGCCATCTTTGGCTTCTTTAATAATATTCGCAGCGACTTTTTCTACACCTGCAGCAGCGTCCATCAGGCGCTCTGTATAGGCTTGAATCAACATCGGTAAGTTAAGTCCTGTGATGATGGCAAACTTACGCTCAGGATTTTCTCCCATCACGCGGCTAGCTTGGTTGAATGGAGATCCACTCCAAAGGTCAGCCAAAACTAGAACCTCATCTTCTGCGTCAAATGCAGCAACAGCGTTATTAAACTTAGCGTATAGATCATCAGGACCTTCATTTGGCATAAAGGTTACAACTTGAACCTTTTCTTGCTCACCAAAGATCATAGATCCTGACTGATGAATACCCGCAGCAAATTCGCCGTGGCTCGCAATAATGATTCCGATACTCATTATTGTCATTCCTCCTTTTTGTTGTTTCAGTCTTCATTTAAGAAAACTTTAAGACTAAATAAGTATAAACCGTTTTCATGTAAAAAGCAACTATTTATCATAAAAAATTCAAAAGCCCCTCTTTACAGATGTTGATATATTAAGTTTTTAAAAGGTAATCTAGAGTCCATATTTTAAAATTTAATATAAAAAAGTTGGAAGAAGCTTCCAACTTTTAAAATAGGTTTTTATTAAATTAGTGGGTGAAGTCGAGTACCATACGTCCTTGGATTTGACCTTTTTCCATTTCGTCGAAAACGGCTACCGCATCTTCTACTGAACGTTTTTGGACAACTGGGACTACCAAACCTTCTGCACCAAATTGGAAGGCTTCTTCCAAGTCTTTACGAGTTCCAACCAGAGAACCGATGACTTGGATTCCATCTAGAACGGTTTTCACGATACTAAGTTCCATCATTTCAGAAGGAAGACCAACAGCGACGACGCGACCACCAGCACGAACTGAGTCAACAGCCTGGTTGAAGGCAACTTTAGATACAGCAGTTACGACAGCTGAATGAGCTCCTCCATCAGTTTTTTCCTTGATGAGCCCTGGTACATCTTCTACTTCGAGACCGTTAATAACGATATCAGCACCAACTTCTTTTGCAAGGGCAAGTTTGTCATTGTTGATATCAACTGCGATAACATGAGCGTTGAAAACTTTTTTAGCATATTGAACTGCGAGGTTACCAAGTCCACCAGCACCGTAAAGAACAACCCATTGACCTGGTTCAACTTTGGATTCTTTAATAGCCTTATAGGTTGTTACACCAGCACATGTGATGGAAGAAGCTTGGGCTGGATCAAGTCCGTCAGGAACTTTAACAGCATAATCTGCAGTTACGATACATTGTTCAGCCATACCACCATCTACTGAGTAACCGGCATTTTTTACTGTACGGCAAAGGGTTTCGCGACCAGTTGTACAGTATTCGCAAGTACCGCATCCTTCAAAGAACCAAGCAACGCTGACACGGTCGCCGACTTTAAGATTTTTAACATCTGGTGCAATCTCTTTAACGATACCAACACCTTCGTGTCCAAGAACACGTCCTGGTACCTGACCGAAGTCGCCATGGGCAACGTGGAGGTCAGTGTGGCAAACACCACAGTATTCAATTTCTACAAGTGCTTCCCCAGTTTCAAGTGGACGGAGTACTTTTTCTTCAATAGCAACACCAGTGCTTTCTGGATTTACAACAACAGCTTTCATAGCTATCCTCCTTGATATTGGCCGAGAACAGGGACAACGGGACTGGATTGATTTTGTGTCAACAGAGTCGAGTATGACGAGCTCTCTTGTATTTATATGTGAATTATATCACAAAAGAAAGCCTTTTCCAAGGTTTTGGAGGCAAAAAGTAGAACAATCGGTTAACTGGTTGATGAGACTGTGAAAAGAGCACAAAGACCAGCTCGCAAGCTGGTCAGTATGGACTATAAGAATAAGTCTTGTAGGGTTTTGGCAACCCCATCTTGGTCATTGGTTAGGGCGATTTGCTCATCTGCATAAGGGAGCAATTCTGGATTGGCATTTTTCATTGCATAGCCTTTTCCAGCAAAAGATAGCATTTCGGTATCATTGTGTTCATCTCCAAAGGCAATCAAATCCTTTTTATCACGATTCATTACTTTGAGCAAGTAGTCCAAAGCAAAGGCCTTATTGACACCTTTTGGGGTACATTCAAGGATATTGAGAGGTCCACCCCAGGTATTAATAGAAAGTTGATGCTGGTAGAAGGCGTTCATTTCTTTTGCCAAGGCATACTTGTCACTGGCTCTGGTCTGCAAGAGAATACAGTTAGGATCCTTGGTTACCAACTCAGGCTGGAATTGATCTTCAGGCTGGAAGGCTTCTACACCAAATAGTTTAGGATTGGCAATTTCTTCATTGGGATTTGTAATGTAGAATTTTTTACGATATTCTCCAGCGATAAAATCAGCTTGAATCTCCTCAGAACGTTGAACCATATCGAGCAGATATTTTTTGTCTACAGTCAAACACTTTTCAAAGTCCCAAGCTTGGTCTGGTAAATGAGTAAGGGAGCCGTTGAAATTAATCATAGGAGTGTCTAAGCCTAATTCACGGTAGAAATCTTTTGACATGCGGTAAGGGCGACCTGTCGTAATAATAACCTGATGCCCTTTTTCAGTAACTTTTTTAATAGTTTCTTTGGTAAAGTCAGAAATCTGACTGTCTGAGTTGAGCAGGGTTCCATCCAGGTCAACTGCAATAATTTTTTTCGTCATATAAACCTTTCTAGTGTCTTTCCAGATAAGATGTCTACTATTATAACAAAAAGCAGGCAGAAAAGCAGATTCGAAACCAAAAAAGAAATTTCATCAAATTCTTAAATAAATCAAACAAAGATATTGAAAAAGTGAATGATAAGTGATATAATTCTATTATTGTTCGTAAAAATTAAAAGGAGATTGATAATGGACAAATTATTTAAACTAAAAGAGAACGGTACAGACGTTCGTACAGAGGTTCTCGCTGGTTTAACAACTTTCTTTGCAATGAGCTATATTCTCTTTGTAAACCCACAAATTCTTTCGCAAACAGGAATGCCTGCTCAGGGTGTATTCCTCGCAACGATTATCGGTGCAGTTGCTGGTACCCTGATGATGGCCTTCTACGCCAACTTGCCATATGCTCAAGCGCCAGGTATGGGACTCAATGCCTTCTTTACCTTTACAGTTGTATTTGGACTCGGTTATTCTTGGCAAGAAGCCCTAGCTATGGTCTTCATCTGTGGAATTATCTCATTGATTATTACCTTGACAAATGTTCGTAAAATGATCATTGAATCGATTCCGAATGCTCTTCGTTCAGCTATTTCAGCTGGTATCGGTGTCTTTCTTGCTTACGTGGGGATTAAGAATGCTGGACTTTTGAAATTCTCTATCGATCCAGGAAATTACACGGTTGCAGGAGAAGGGGCTGATAAAGCTCAAGCAGCAATTACAGCAAATGCTTCAGCAGTTCCAGGATTGGTCAGCTTTAATAATCCAGCTGTTTTGGTGGCACTTGCAGGACTGGCCATTACTATCTTCTTTGTTATTAAAGGGATTAAAGGAGGAATTATCCTCTCTATCTTGACAACAACTGTTCTTGCTATCGCAGTTGGTTTGGTAGATTTGTCAAGCATCGATTTTGCTAATAACCATGTTGGTGCAGCCTTTGAAGACTTGAAGACAGTCTTTGGTGCAGCTCTTGGTTCAGAAGGTTTGGGAGCTTTGATTTCAGATACAGCTCGCTTGCCTGAAACTTTGATGGCCATTCTTGCATTTTCATTAACAGATATTTTTGACACGATTGGTACCTTGATTGGTACAGGTGAAAAAGTTGGTATCGTAGCGACAAATGGTGAAAACCACCAATCAGCTAAGTTGGACAAGGCTCTTTACTCTGACTTAATTGGTACTTCAATTGGTGCCATCGCAGGTACTTCAAACGTAACGACTTATGTTGAGTCTGCTGCTGGTATCGGGGCAGGTGGACGTACTGGTTTGACAGCCTTGGTTGTAGCTATCTGTTTTGCTATCTCAAGCTTCTTTAGCCCACTTCTAGCGATTGTACCAACAGCCGCTACAGCTCCAATCTTGATTATCGTTGGGATTATGATGTTGGCTAGCTTGAAAAATATCCATTGGGATGATATGTCTGAAGCAGTTCCTGCCTTCTTCACATCTATCTTTATGGGATTCAGCTACTCTATCACTCAAGGAATTGCAGTTGGTTTCTTGACTTACACTTTGACTAAGCTTGTCAAAGGTCAAGCTAAAGATGTTCATGTCATGATTTGGATTTTGGATGCCTTGTTTATCCTTAACTACATCAGTATGGCCTTATAATAGGATAACCCAGGGGGATTTTCCCCCTTTTTTAATATAAAGGAGATGGGTGATGAAAGAGAAAAATATGTGGAAAGAATTATTGAATCGTGCAGGTTGGCTGTTAATCTTTTTGCTGGCGACAATTTTATATCAGATTCCTATAGGGGTTACTGCTATTTTAACTTTAAATGCAGTACCACTGTTGCAGTCAGGACTGATAGTTGCTGGTATTTCGATTGTAGTTTTGGCACTATTTATTTTTGGAGCTCGTAAAACGCAGTTAGCAAGTTTTAATTTTTCTTTTTTTAGAGCGAAGGATTTGGCACGTTTGGGATTAAGTTATTTAGTCATTATCTGTTCAAATATACTTGGTTCCATTTTATTGCAACTATCAAATGAGACGACAACAGGGAATCAGTCTCAGATTAACGACATGGTTCAGAATAGTTCTCTGATTTCCAGTTTCTTCTTGTTGGCCTTGCTTGCTCCGATTTGTGAGGAAATCTTGTGCCGTGGGATTATTCCTAAAAAGATTTTCCGAGGAAAAGAGAACTTGGGATTTGTAGTCGGTACGATTGTGTTTGCTTTATTGCATCAACCAAGTAATTTACCTTCTTTATTGATTTATGGAGGTATGTCGATTGTTCTATCTTGGACGGCTTACAAGACCCAACGTTTGGAAATGTCTATCTTACTTCACATGATTGTGAATGGGGTTGCTTTCTGTTTGTTGGCTCTCGTGGTGATTTTGAGTCGGACATTAGGGATATCTGTTTAAGATTTTTGACAATTGCTTACTTGTTTCTACTGGGAAAAAGATGAATGCAATCGTGTCCATCTTTTTCTTTTTATGGTAAAATAGAGAAATAATATGATGAAAAGCCTTGAGGGAGTGAACGATATGTCAAGTAAAGCCAATCATGCAAAGACAGCTATTTGCGGAATTATCAATGTAACCCCAGACTCCTTTTCGGACGGTGGTCAATTTTTTGCTCTTGAGCAAGCACTCCAGCAGGCTCGTAAATTGATAGCAGAAGGGGCTAGTATGCTAGATATCGGCGGAGAATCGACTCGGCCGGGAAGCAGCTATGTTGAGATAGAAGAGGAAATCCAGCGTGTTGTTCCAGTGATTAAAGCGATTCGCAAGGAAAGTGATGTCCTCATCTCTATTGATACTTGGAAGAGTCAGGTAGCAGAGGCTGCTTTGGCTGCTGGTGCCAATCTAGTCAATGATATCACTGGTTTCATGGGTGATGAGAAAATGGCCCATGTGGTTGCTAAGGCTGGTGCGAAAGTAGTCATTATGTTTAATCCAGTCATGGCGCGACCTCAGCATCCTAGCTCGCTCATATTTCCTCATTTTGGATTTAATCAAGCTTTTACAGAGGAAGAGTTAGCTGACTTCGAAAAATTGCCAATCGAAGACTTGATGGAGGCTTTCTTTGACAGAGCCTTAGCGAGAGCAGAGGAAGCTGGGATTGCTCAAGAAAACATCCTGCTGGATCCAGGAATTGGCTTTGGTCTTACCAAGAAAGAAAATCTACTTCTTTTACGGGATCTGGATAAACTACATCAGAAAGGCTATCCAATCTTTCTCGGAGTGTCGCGCAAGCGGTTTGTCATCAATATTCTTGAAGAAAATGGTTTTGAAGTCAATCCTGAGACAGAACTTGGTTTCCGCAATCGAGATACAGCTTCGGCTCATGTAACTAGTATTGCTTCAAGACAGGGTGTAGAAGTGGTGCGCGTGCATGACGTAGCTAGTCACAAGATGGCAGTTGAAATTGCCTCCGCTATTCGTCTGGCTGATGAAGCGGAAAATCTAGATTTAAAACAATACAAATAAGATGAAAGAAATTGAAAATAATCAGTGGATTGCCAACTACCGGACCGACGAACCGCATTTTGGCTTGGAACGCATGGTGGAACTATTAGCTTTGCGTGGAAATCCCCATCTCAAACTCAAGGTCATCCATATCGGAGGGACCAATGGCAAGGGTTCTACCATTGCTTTTTTGAAAAATATGCTGGAAAAGCTAGGGCTGAGAGTTGGCGTGTTTAGCTCACCCTATCTCATTCACTACACAGACCAGATTAGCATCAATGGGGAATCTATCCCAGAGGCTAGACTAGAAGCCCTCATGGCAGACTATCAGTCTTTGTTGGAAGGGGAATCGGCTACCAATTTGCAGGGGACAACTGAGTTTGAAATAATTACAGCTATAGCCTATGATTACTTTGCCTCAGAGCAAGTAGATGTGGCTATCATGGAAGTCGGCATGGGTGGGCTTTTAGATAGTACCAATGTCTGCCAGCCAATTTTAACAGGAATTACGACCATTGGATTGGACCATGTAGCCCTACTTGGTGACACCTTGGAAGCCATAGCAGAGCAGAAAGCTGGTATTATCAAACAAGGTATTCCCTTGGTGACAGGTCGTATTGCTCCAGAAGCTTTGGCTGTGATTGACCGCATTGCGGAAGGGAAAGATGCGCCGAGATTTGCCTACGGGACAGATTATCAGGTCCGCCATCAAAAGAGTATGGTTACAGGCGAAGTCTTTGACTATACAAGTGTTGTCAGACAAGGTCGCTTCCAAACTGGCCTGTTGGGTTTGCACCAGATAGAGAATGCTGGGATGGCCATAGCTTTACTTGATAATTTTTGTCAAGAAGATGGTCGAGAACTAGCAAGCAATCACGTGCTTGCTCAAGCCTTGGAAGAAACAAGTTGGCCAGGGCGTTTGGAAATCGTGTCAAGAGAACCCTTGATGATTTTGGATGGGGCCCACAATCCCCATGCTATCAAGGCTTTATTAGCAACTTTGCAAGAACGCTTTGCGGATTATCGTAAGGAAATCCTCTTTACTTGTATCAAAACCAAGGCCTTGGAGGATATGTTGGATTTGTTGGAGCAAATCCCAGATACCGAGCTTACTCTGACACATTTTGACTATAGTCGGGCGACTGATGAAAGCGTGCTGGAAGAGGTAGCTAAGTCTAGAAATCTCAGCTTCCAAAGTTGGCAGGATTTTCTAGAGCAGAAATTGACAGATAAAAAAGAAGAGAAAAAAACAGTTAGGATTGTCACAGGTTCCTTGTATTTCTTGAGCCAAGTGAGAGCCTATCTGATGGAGAGGAAAAACGAAAATGGATACACAAAAGATTGAAGCAGCTGTAAAAATGATTATCGAGGCTGTCGGAGAGGACACTAACCGCGAGGGCTTGCAGGAAACACCTGCTCGTGTGGCTCGTATGTACCAAGAGATTTTTTCAGGTCTTGGTCAAACAGCGGAGGAACATTTGTCAAAATCCTTTGAGATTATTGATGATAATATGGTGGTAGAAAAGGACATCTTTTTCCATACTATGTGTGAACACCACTTTCTACCATTTTATGGGAGAGCACATATTGCCTACATTCCAGATGGTCGTGTGGCAGGTTTGTCTAAGCTGGCCCGTACGGTTGAAGTGTATTCGAAAAAGCCACAAATTCAAGAGCGTTTGAATATCGAAGTGGCCGATGCCTTGATGGAGTATCTGGGTGCTAAAGGAGCCTTTGTTGTCATTGAAGCAGAACATATGTGTATGAGCATGCGTGGTGTCAGAAAACCAGGCACTGCAACCTTGACGACAGTAGCTCGTGGTCTATTTGAAACAGATAAGGACCTCCGAGATCAGGCTTATCGTTTAATGGGACTATAAAAGAATCCGCTTCAAGCGGATTTTTCTAGAAAGGAATCATTATGGATCAACTGCAGATTAAAGATTTGGAAATTTTTGCCTATCATGGTCTTTTTCCTAGTGAAAAGGAATTGGGGCAGAAGTTTGTCGTTTCAGCCATCTTATCCTATGATATGACCAAGGCGGCTACAGACTTGGATTTAACAACCTCTGTCCATTATGGAGAATTGTGTCAGCAGTGGACGACTTGGTTTCAGGAAACGAGTGAGGATTTGATTGAAACGGTGGCCTATAAACTGGTAGAACGTACCTTTGAGGCCTATCCTCTTGTCCAAGAAATGAAGCTGGAACTCAAAAAGCCCTGGGCACCAGTGCATTTGCCGCTAGATACTTGCTCAGTGACCATTCATCGCCGTAAGCAGCGAGCCTTTATCGCCCTAGGAAGCAACATGGGAGATAAGCAAGCTAACTTGAAACAAGCCATTGAGGAAATGCGATCTCGTGGCATCCATATTCTCAAAGAGTCTAGTGTCTTGACGACGGAGCCTTGGGGTGGTGTGGAGCAGGATAGCTTTGCTAATCAAGTGGTTGAGGTTGAAACCTGGTTACCTGCCCCAGTTCTATTAGAGACTTTGTTAGCCATTGAGTCAGAGATGGGACGGGTGAGAGAAGTGCATTGGGGACCTCGTTTGATTGATTTGGACTTGCTCTTTGTGGAGGACCAGGTCATTTATACAGACGACCTTATCTTGCCTCATCCTTACATAGCAGAACGTCTTTTTGTCCTTGAATCATTACAAGAACTTGCGCCTCATTTTATCCATCCTACCTTAAAGCAGCCTATCCGCAACTTGTATAATGCTTTGAAAAAATAGAAAAACTCTAGTTTTCAGTCACTTGTAACTGAAGGCTAGAGTTTTTATACTCTTCGAAAATCTCTTCAAACCACGTCAGCTTCCATCTGCAACCTCAAAACAGTGTTTTGAGCAGCTTGTGGCTAGCTTCCTAGTTTGCTCTTTGATTTTCCTTGAGTATTAAAATAGGTCATTTTCTTCTGGGAGGAGGATAGTTTCTCTACCGTCCATGTCTAAAACCAGTACTCTGGGCGGATAAAGAGGGTCGAAAGGGTGGTTAAAGTCAAAATCAATAGCTGTAGGGAGATGTTGACTTGAAAAGTGGAAGGTGATTTTTCCATGGTTATTGAGCAATTGAAACTCGAGTTCTTCTTCCAATTCAAAGACATTTTTTAAGAAGTGGTCAATAATATACCAAAAAGAGTCAATGACATCATCAGGCAAGCTGGTAACAATTCCAAAACTAGCAGACCGCATGTGGGTATTGGTAAAAGCCATATTTCTGCCCCCTTTCTTTTCCATTATCATACAGCAAATAGGATTAAAAATCAAGAAAAGGTGTTTTTTTCTTTATAAACATAGTTTTCTATGAAATTTTTTTCAAATAATCTTCAAAAAATACTTGAAAGTGTTTACAAATAGTGATAAAATGGAATAAGTAGAATCATGAAAACGAAATTTTCATACCGTCTCTTTTTTTGGAGTCTCGTGGGGTATGATATAGAAAGGAAATAGAATGAATACAGACGATACAGTAACGATTTATGATGTCGCCCGTGAAGCAGGAGTTTCAATGGCGACGGTTAGCCGTGTAGTCAATGGCAATAAGAATGTAAAAGAGAACACCCGTAAAAAAGTGCTTGAGGTGATTGATCGTTTGGATTACCGTCCAAATGCCGTGGCGCGTGGTCTTGCAAGTAAAAAGACAACCACTGTCGGTGTCGTGATCCCAAATATTACCAATGGCTATTTCTCAACGCTTGCTAAAGGGATTGATGATATCGCTGAAATGTACAAGTACAATATCGTCCTTGCTAATAGTGATGAGGACGATGACAAGGAAGTTTCAGTTGTCAATACACTATTTTCTAAGCAAGTGGATGGTATCATCTTTATGGGGTACCACTTGACTGAAAAAATTCGTTCAGAGTTTTCTCGCTCTCGGACACCAGTTGTTCTTGCAGGAACTGTGGATGTAGAACATCAGCTTCCAAGTGTCAATATTGACTACAAACAAGCAACGATTGATGCAGTGACCTACCTTGCTAAAGAAAATGAGCGCATTGCTTTTGTTAGCGGTCCACTAGTGGATGACATCAATGGTAAGGTTCGTTTGGTTGGCTACAAAGAAGCCTTGAAAAAAGCAGGAATTTCTTATAGCGAAGGATTGGTATTTGAATCCAAATACACTTATGAAGACGGTTATGCCTTGGCGGAGCGTTTAATTTCATCAAACGCAACTGCAGCAGTTGTAACAGGTGACGAATTGGCAGCAGGTGTCTTGAATGGTTTGGCTGATCACGGTGTGTCTGTGCCAGAAGAGTTTGAAATCATTACTAGTGATGATTCACAAATCTCACGCTTTACCCGTCCAAACTTGACAACTATTGCCCAACCTCTTTATGACCTTGGTGCCATTAGTATGCGTATGTTGACTAAGATTATGCACAAGGAAGAGTTGGAAGAACGTGAAGTTCTCTTACCTCATGGTTTGACAGAACGTCGTTCGACACGAAAACGGAAATAGAAAAAATCAGGGAATCGTGAAGATTTCCTGATTTGTTTTTAGAGAAGAGACTTACCCTTCCATATAGTCTTTCAAAGCCTGTCCTGTTAGTCCGGCATTGAGGGCAATGAGGAGTTTCAAACGGGCTTTTTGGGCGTTGAGTTCTTTAACAAAGAAGACACCAGATTTTTGCAACTGCACGCCCCCACCTTGGTAGGCATAAACAGGTTCTGCAATACCGTTAAAGCATCGTGAAACAAGGGCGACTGGGATTCCTTTTTGTAGAAGGGTTTCTAATTTTTGAGCCGTTTCTTTGGGAACATTGCCCGCCCCGAAGGCTTGGATAATCAAGCCGTCTAATTGTTCCAAATCCAGCATATCAATTAGCTCATCTGTCATACCAGCATAAGCCGAGATGATAGGGACCAATCCTTGTATGTGATCAAGGTCAAAGCGAACACGAGGTTCAGCTGTTTTGAAGTAGAGGATTTCCCGCTTCGTAATCAGACCAAGTGGCCCATGTGTTGGGGTCTGGAAGGTGCCGACGTTGGTCGTATGCGTTTTGGTAACATACTTGGCAGCATGGATTTCATCGTTCATAACAACCAAAACCCCTTTGTCCGCAGCCCTGTCATCGCTAGCCACCCGTAAAGCACTCAGATAGTTATAAACACCGTCGCTGCCGAGTTCGTTAGAGCTACGCATTGCCCCTGTTAGAACGATAGGCATATGGGGAACTTCCATGGTATCAAGGAAATAGGCTGTTTCCTCTAAAGTATCGGTCCCGTGTGTGATTACCACTCCATCGTAGTTAGCAGCTTCCTCTTTGATTTTTTGGTAGAGAGCCAGCATATGCTTGGGCTTGATATGGGGGCTTGGCAGGTTAAAAAAGTCTAAGGCGTGGACTTGGATTCCTTCAAGTGGGTTGGACACATGGTTCATGGGATTATCTGAACTTGTCACAACAGCGCCAGAAGCATCGGCCTGCATAGAAATAGTCCCACCCGTATGTAAAACAAGGATTTTCTTAGGCATGATTTACTCACTCTTTCTGAAATGTGGTATAATCATTGTATCACAAAAGGGGAGATTGGGATAGGATGGAAGTCAAAGCTGTTTTTTTTGATATCGATGGAACCTTGGTCAACGATCGCAAGAGTGTTTTGAAATCCACTAAGGACGCGATTAAAATTGTCAAAGAACAAGGGGTGCTAGTTGGTGTAGCGACAGGGCGAGGACCTTTTTTTGTTAAGGAATTGATGGACGATTTGGATTTGGATTTTGCGGTAACCTACAATGGCCAGTATATCTTTAATAAAGAAAGAGTCTTGTTCACGAGCCCAATTTCCAAGTTACATTTGCGCCAGTTAATCAGTTATGCTAAAAAAGAGGGCAAGGAGATTGCTCTAGGGACCAAGGATGCCATGTTGGGTTCCAAAATCATGTCTTTTGGTCTGGGTTCTTTTTCCCAACGAATCAGTCGCTTCGTTCCCTCAGTTTTAACTCGGACAGTGAGTCATTCCTTTAATCGTATGGTCAGCAAGGTTGTTCCCCAAAAGGAAGAAGACCTGCTTGATCTGATGAATCAGCCTATCTACCAAGTTTTGATGCTGATGACGCCAGAAGAATCTGAGAAGGCAGCAGCTGATTTTGAAGACTTGAAATTGACACGTAGCAATCCTTTTGCAGCGGATGTTATCAATCAAGGAAACTCTAAGTTGGAAGGCATACGCCGAGTCGGGAAAGAATATGGTTTTGATCTCAACCAAGTCATGGCCTTTGGTGATTCAGATAACGACCTTGAAATGCTTGCAGGTGTTGGTATGTCGGTCGCTATGGGAAATGGTAGTAGCAGTGTCAAGGAAGTTGCTAAGCACATTACCACTAGTAATCAGCAAGACGGAATCCACAAGGCCCTGGAACATTTTGGTGTTCTAGCTTCAGAAAAAGTCTTTGTCAGCCGTGACTATCATTTCAATAAGGTCAAGACCTTCCACCACATGATGGATGAACGAACCCAAGAAGAACCACGAGCTTGGGATTTAGAAGGTGCAACCCACAGGGCTGGCTTTAAAATAGAAGAATTGGTGGAATTTGTTAGAGCTGCCAGTCCTTCTGAAGAGGACTTTGGTCGAGCTCTATCGCAACTTCATCAAGCTCTTGATAAGGCGGCCGATAAAGTGGCTAAGAAGACGCCTGCTCAGCAAGATTTGATAGGTCAGGTAGATGCCCTGATCGACACGCTTTACTTTACCTACGGTAGTTTTGTCTTGATGGGGGTGGATCCAGAACGTATTTTTGATATTGTTCATCAGGCCAATATGGGGAAAATTTTTCCAGATGGCAAGGCTCATTTTGATCCAGTGACCCATAAAATCTTAAAACCAGATGATTGGGAAGAAAAATATGCTCCAGAACCTGCTATTAAAAAGGAACTGCAGCGCCAGCTCAAGGCTTATGAACGCCATAAAGAGAGAAATAATACTCAATGAAAATCAAAGAGCAAACTAGGAAACTAGCCGCAGGCTGCTCAAAGCATTGCTTTGAGGTTGTAGATAGAACTGACGAAGTCAGCTCAAAACACTGTTTTGAGGTTGTAGATAGAACTGACGAAGTCAGTAACATATATATACGGCAAGGCGACGTTGACGTGGTTTGAATTTGATTTTCGAAGAGTATAAATAGTAAACAAAAAGGAGCGCTGAGCTCCTTTTCTTCGTGACTATAGGGTTTTTTCTTGTTCTCTCACAACCAGCAAATCAACCTTAGCATGGAGGAGGATGTATTCAGATGAAGAGCCGACCAAGAGGCGTTCAAAGGCGTTGAGACCAGTTGCGCCAACAAGGATGAGGTCCACTTCCTCAGCATCGGGAATAGTACGTGCCAAGAGGGTTTTTGGATTTCCCATTTCAATGACGATATGAACATCTGCCACACCAGCATCTCTTGCACGTTTTTCGTACTCTTTCATCAGACTTTCAGCGTCGACTTGGAGTTCTTCGTAAACTTCAGCATCAAAGGTGGATACGCTTTGGAGAGCGCGTGTGTCAATGACATGTGCGATGGTGAGTTTAGCGTCGTTTCGTAGAGCAGAATGAACTCCCTTGACAAAAGCCAAGTCCGCTTCTTTAGAACCATCGATTGCGACCATGATATTTTGGTAACGTTGTGCCATAATGAAACCTCCTGAAATTTTCTTACTATAATTGTAAACCTTTTCACTATAGAAGTAAAGCAAAAAAGGTATTTTTTAAAAGAATATTAGCGCTTAAAATCTATATAAATATATGATAAAATAAAAGAAAGGATAGCAGGAAAGAAGTGAAGGGGGGAGAATGATGAAAAACGCTTTTCAAAAATCAAATTTCCTTTATTATGGAATCATCCTAGTTTCAGTCTTGCTAGAAGTTATCATGGTCTGGCAATTAGAGAGTCTGGTACCGCTTCTTTATCCAGGGTTTATAGGTTTTTTAGTCTTTCATGTACTCTACCATCTAATTTTATTCCTAGTTGCAAAACGAAGTGGGCGTTGGGATTACTTGATGATATGGGGACTTTTCCTCATGTTCAATCTTCTTTATGACTCCTTTTTAGGCTTGCTTTTTCTAGGTTTATCTTTTGGTATGTAATGTGACTTTCGCAAAATACCTGCTATCTCCCCTGTCTTGACCTCGCTTTTAGTGAGGCTTTTCTTCTATACGAAACTAGTAACACATTTCAGTAAACTTGTCGCATTTTCTTTCTAGTGGTATAATGTTACTATCCTGATGAATTGAGGAAACAAGATGAAAGAATATAACAAGTCTAGTAAGTTAGAGCATGTTGCTTATGATATCCGTGGTCCTGTTTTGGAAGAAGCCATGCGAATGCGAGCAAACGGAGAAAAGATTTTACGTCTGAATACAGGAAATCCAGCAGAATTTGGCTTTACAGCGCCAGACGAGGTCATTCATGACTTGATTATGAATGCGCGTGATAGTGAAGGTTATTCTGACTCCAAAGGGATTTTCTCAGCCCGTAAGGCTATCATGCAGTATTGCCAATTGAAGAAATTTCCTAACGTAGATATTGATGATATTTACCTTGGAAATGGTGTCAGTGAGCTGATTGTCATGTCCATGCAGGGACTTTTGGACAATGGGGATGAGGTCTTGGTGCCTATGCCAGACTATCCTCTATGGACAGCTGCTGTCAGCCTAGCTGGAGGAAATGCCGTTCACTATATCTGTGATGAAGCTGCAGAATGGTACCCAGATATTGACGATATCAAGTCAAAAATCACTTCCAATACCAAGGCAATCGTCCTTATCAATCCAAATAACCCAACTGGAGCCCTTTATCCGAAGGAACTCTTGCTGGAGATTATTGAGATTGCCCGTCAAAACGATTTGATTATCTTTGCGGATGAAATCTATGACCGCATGGTTATGGATGGACATGTGCATACGCCTGTGGCTAGTTTGGCACCAGATGTTTTCTGTGTCAGCATGAATGGTCTATCAAAATCCCACCGTATTGCTGGTTTCCGTGTGGGTTGGATGGTCTTGTCTGGACCTAAGACTCATGTCAAGGGATATATCGAAGGGCTCAATATGCTATCCAATATGCGCCTTTGCTCTAACGTTTTGGCCCAACAAGTCGTACAAACTTCCTTGGGTGGTCACCAATCAGTTGATGAATTGCTCCTTCCTGGTGGACGAATTTACGAGCAAAGAAACTTCATCTACAATGCCATTCAAGATATTCCAGGTTTATCTGCTGTTAAACCCAAGGCTGGACTCTATATCTTCCCTAAAATCGACCGCAATATGTACCGCATCGATGATGATGAGCAGTTTGTCCTTGATTTCTTGAAGCAGGAAAAGGTTCTCTTGGTTCATGGTCGAGGCTTTAACTGGCAGGAACCAGACCACTTCCGTATCGTTTACCTTCCTCGTGTTGATGAACTGGCCCAAATCCAAGAAAAGATGACTCGATTCTTAAAACAGTATCGTAGATAGGGCTTACATTCGAAAAAGGGTAAATTCGCAAACTAAGTTCCACCGCTAGTAGAAGTGGAAGTTAGTCTGATAAAAATCCTAAAAACCAGTGGAAATCCGTGTCAGGGTAAGTTCCACTGGTTTTACTAATGCTTGATTTCATCGC